>NZ_DAIUBO010000113.1:0-12130 GCF_036846665.1 Amaricoccus sp.
ATCTACATCGACCCACCCTACAACACGCGCTCCGCCTTCGAGCACTACGACGACAGCCGCCGAAGCGTCTCGGGCTTCAACCCGCCGTAGGCCAGCTCCTGGATGCGGTAGGCGATGCGGTTCTCGAGGTGGCGGCGGTTGAAGGGCGGCGGCTCGGTCTCGAACAGCGTGCGCCACTCGGCCTTCAGCTCCGGCATCGGCATGATCTTGAGCGCGGCGACGCGCGCAGGGATCGGGTCGGTCATGCGGTTCTCCGTCGTTTCGGTTTCGCATGACCGCTCTGGTCGGGCAGGAAGTGTAGGAAACTTTCTCCCGACAACTCAGATAGTTGGCTTGACTGTCGGGCCCTGAGGCGGATCACCGAGATCGCCAGCGTGAGGTTCGCGCCATGTCCATCTGCGCCGTCTGCCGCCGAGAGGCCCGCGGCCACGGCTGGTTCGACGCCCGCTTCAAGGTCTCCGACCCTCGTCGCGAACGCTCCCGCCACCGGCTCTGCGGCCGGACCTGCCAGGACATCTGCCATCGGAGACGCGGCATGATCGATCCCACCGCCAACGAGCAGGCCGCGATGGCGGCCGGCGGCGACGCGGCCGGCGCGTACCTGGAAAGCCTAGAGAAGTCCGACCTCGCGACGCTCAGCCAGCCCGAGTGGCGGCAGCTGATCGAGATCGTGGTCACCGGCTACTGCGACACCCTGCGCGAGCTCGGGCTGCCGTGGAACTGGCGCATTGGTCCCGCGAGCCGCCCGGTCAGCGACGAGACCTATGTCGCGCGGGCCTTCACGCCGGTGGGCGTGGGCCTGCGACCGTTCTCGGTCGGTCATGTCGAGCAGCCATGGCGCAGGCCGCGCACGCCCGGCGATCTGACGATCCGCTGGAAGAGGCGGTCGCGTGCGCTTGTGGCCGACAGCTGGGGTGCGGTCGAGGCGCTGCTCGCCGAGGAGCTGGAAGCCTACGAGGTCGAGATCCTCGACGGCGCCACCGTGAAGCGGACGCTCGCCACGACCACGACCAGCGTCACCTACACCGCCGCTCAGCAGACCGCCGACTGGGGCGCGCTGCTCGGTCCCGGCGACACGCTCGACGTCCGCATCCTCCAGCTCTCCGCGCTCGTCGGCCGCGGCACCCCGAAATCCGTCACCTTGCAGTTCTGAAGGCACTCATGCCCGACACCAGCACACATCTCCTGCTGCCGTATCTCCTGGCGGCGCAGGCGCAGAAGCACGTCACCGTCAACGAGGCGCTGCGCCTGCTCGACGGACTCGTACAGCTCGCCGTTCTCGACCGGCACCTGACCGCGCCGCCGGCGAGCCCGGCCGACGGCGACCGTTACGTCGTCGCCTCGGGCGCGACAGGCGCCTGGAGCGGCTGGGACCTCAACGTCGCCTACTACGTCGACGGCGCCTGGATGCGGCTGGTGCCGCGGCCGGGCTGGCAGGCTTGGGTGGTCGACGAGGCGACCTTCCTCGCCTGGAACGGCAGTGCCTGGGTCGCCGCCGGGCTGCCGGCCTTCTTCTCCGACGCGGTCTTCGAGCTCGCCCATGATGGCGATCTTACTCGGCGGGCGGTGTTCGATCTCGCGGCGATCGCGGCGGGCGCGACCCGCAGCTTCGCGCTGCCCGACGTCTCGACCGAGCTCGCCGGCCTCTCGGGCGCGCAGACCTTCGACGGCGACAAGACCTTCGCAGGCGAACTCGAAGCGAGCGGGCCAGTGGCGACGATCGGCACCGCGTCGGGGAACGCGACCTACGGCCTCGGCACCGGGGCGACGGCGGCCGGCGCCATCAAGACGGTGAACCTCGGCACCGGTGGCGCGGCAGGCTCGGACACCGTCGTCAACATCGGCTCGGACGTGGCCGGCGCCGACGGCAACATGGTGGTCAACACCCCCACCGTCACCTTCGCCAATGGCGTCACCGTCGTCGGCATGCCGCAGGCGAACCTCACGGCGCTGCTGCTTGGGCTCGGTGGTGCGGTCGCCGATGCCTGGAACCGGCTCTCGGTCAACACCCCGGCGGTGCTCCTGAACAACGCAGGCAGCTCGATCGAGGCGACGGTCAACAAGGCCGCACCCGGCAACGACGCCGCCTTCGCCTTCAAGACCGGCTTCAGCGCCCGGGCGCTGATCGGACTGCTCGGAACCGATGACTTCAGCTTCAAGGTCAGCCCGGACGGCTCGGCCTACTTCGACGCGATCCTGATCGACCGCACCTCCGGACGAGTCGAGTTGCCGAAGCCGGCAATCCTGCCCGCCGCGAGCAGCGCCCCGGCGGCGCCGGCATCGGGGAAGCTGGCGCTCTTTGCTCGCAGCCGCGCCGGCCAGCCTTGGCTCGACGCCATGCGCCCGAACGGCCGCGACTTCTCGCTGCAGCCGCATCTCGGGTTGGCGCGGCCAGCGACCTGGCAGCCGTCGTCGGGCGCCACCATCGCCACCGAGGGCATGTCGAACTCCACCGTCGGCACGGTCTCGACGCCGGGGCTTGCGGCCACCTCGCTCGCGGCCAGCATGCGGCGCTGGCGTCTGACCTCTGCGGCCGTGGTTGACTCTGCCGCTGATCAGCGGAGCGGCGTCTTCACTTGCTGGCGTGGCAATGCCGCCGGACTTGGCGGTTGGACCCTTGTGACCCGCATCTCGCTCGCCACGCTGCAGGCGACCGGCATGGCGTTCTTTGGCCTCTATGGCTCGACCGCGGCGCTCGCCACGACCCTTGCGCTGAGCGCCGTCGTCAGTTGCATCGGCATCGGCTTCCAGCGCGGCACCCACACGCGCTGGCAGCTCGTGGCGAACGACGCAAGCGGGTCACCGACCCTCGTCGACATGGGCGCGAGCTTCGCCATCGCCACCGGTGGGGTGCTGACCCTGACGATCGCGGCAGCGCCGAATGCTAGCTCGGTCTGGGTGCGGGTCGTGGACGAGGTGAGCGGCGCCGTCTTCGAGCAGGAAGTGACCGCCGACCTGCCAGCGGCGAACCAGTTCCTCAGCCCCCGGCTCTTCATGAACAACGGATCCACCGCGGCCGCCGTCGCCTTCGACTGCTCAGGCGTCTACCTCGAGACCGATTTCTGATCCCATCGACCGGGGGCAACGGCGGGGTCGGCACGAGCCGGCCCCGGCCCCCTGATCTGGAGACTGATGATGACTCCGCCCCGTCGGGAGGCCGTCCGCCCGTCCGACCACGACCTGGAGCAAATGCCGGAGCGGGCCGCGGAGGAAGGCTGCGGCGGGCGCTCCGACGTCGGCCTCGGCGGCAAGGCCTCGAAGCACTTCGAGGGCATCGCCTTTGACATCGTCATGGCGAACCACGATCCGGAGGCGTTCGAGGCGGCGGCGCGGCGCTCCCATATCGACCTTGACCCGGCGTGGAGCCGGCGGGAGCCGCTCCCGAAGCACGCGACTGCCTTCGCCGAGAGCCCCGCCCGATCTTCGGCGGCCGAGTGGCCCGTCGGCTACCCCGAGCCCTGAATGCCGAGATGGCAATGGCCAGCCACACCACCGTTCGCAGGGTCATTGCCCCTACGGTGCGGGCCTCGTAGGCGCCGCCCCCCGCGACATGGAGTCCGAAGGCGGCAAAGACGGCGAGCGTCGCAATCGCGATCGCGGCGGACAGCCAGGCCGCCCAGCACCGCCGCGCGAGCAGCCCGAGACCTGCCGCCACATAGGCGAAGCCCGCGACGGTGTTGAACCAGAGCACGAACGGCACCGCATCGCCAACCGCCGCCCGTGCCGCCGCGCCGCCGAAGAGCGCCCGGCCGCCGGAGGCGATGGTGAGGATCCCGAACACGATCGCCACGCCGGCGGCGATCCGCATCCCGGTACGCGCCGGACCTGTCCGTGTCATGCTCATGCTCCCTCTTGGGACTCCAACCGCCCGTCGCGAAGATGGAAGATCCGGTCGAACCGGTCGTAGATCTTCTCGTCGTGGGTCACGGCGATGATGCAGGCGTCCTGCTCGGCGGCGAGCCGGCGCAGCAGGTCCATGACGATGCCCGCGCGATGGGAATCGAGCGCGGCGGTCGGCTCGTCGGCGAGGATGATGCGCGGGCTGTTCGCCAGGGCGCGCGCGATCGCCACCCGCTGCGCCTCGCCGCCCGAGAGCTTCGCCGGCATCGCGTCCTTGCGGTTGCCTACCTCGAGGTAGTCGAGCAGCTCGACGGCGCGGCGGCGAGCGGTCGCGCCGTCGTGGCCGGCGAGGTGCAGGACGAGCGCCACGTTGTCGGTGGCGTCGAGAAACGGCAGCAGGTTGTGGAACTGGAAGATGAAGCCGATCTTGTCGAGCCGCAGCCGCCGGAGGTTCCCGCGCAGCCAGCGGCCGTCGAAGACCGTCTCGCCGTCGAGGACCATCCGCCCGGCATCGGGGTCGAGGATGCAGCCGATGACGTTGAGCAGCGTCGTCTTGCCCGATCCCGACGGCCCGAGCAGCGCCACGACCTCGCCCGCCGCCACGGAGAGCCCGACCTCGCGCAGCGCATCGACGCGAGCCTCGCCCTCGCCGAAATGCTTGGAGATGCCGGAGATTTCGACGAGCGTGTCGCGCGGCGCCATCCCTCACCCCCCGAGCGCGGTCGCGGGATCGACCCTGAGCGCCGCCCGGACGCCGAGGCCGCTCGCCGCGATGCAGACGACGAAGACGATGCCGGCAAGCGCCAGCGCGTTCACCGGCTCGAGCACCACGCGCCGCGGAAAGACGTCCTTGATGAGCATCACGAGGATCAGCCCGAAGGCCCAGCCGACGCCGCCGAGCGCCAGCGACTGCTGGACGATGAGGCCGACGATGGTGCGGTCGGGCGCGCCGATCAGCTTCAGGGTGGCGATCTGGCGCAGCTTCTCCATGGTCATCGTGTAGATGATAAGCGCGATCACCACCGCCGAGACGGCGAGCAGGATGCCCATGAAGAGCCCGATCTGCCGGCGGGCGCGGTCGACGACGGAGGCGGTGAGCAGGTGCTCCTGCTCGGCCTCGGTCAGCGCCGCGAGGTGCTTCCAGCGGCGGACGGTCTCGACCACGGCCTCGGCGGAGGCGCCGGGCGCGAGGCGCGCCACCACGGCGTTGACCGTGTTCTTGCCCTCGATCGCCGCGCCACGCGCGATCTGGACCCGCGCGGCCGGCGGCGCGAGCTCGAACTGGAGCCGCTGGGCATCGCGCAGCGGCAGGTAGATCGCGGGGTCACCGCCGGAATTGACCTGATCCCGGACGAGGCCGACGACCTCGAACGTGTCGCGCCCGAGCGGGATGCGGTCGCCGAGCGCCAGCCCGGCCCCGACGTCGGCGACGATCTCGTGGTGGCTGCGCCCGATCGGCCGCCCGGCGGCCAGATCGCTCGGCGCGCCGAGCCGGCCCGGCTCGACCCCGACGAGGTAGAGCCGGTGCGTCCGCCCGCCGAAGGTGGCCTCGGCGGTCTGGTAGGTCAGGCTGCCCGCCTCCTCGACGCCGTGCAGGCGCGCGATCGCGTCGCGGGTGTCGCCGGGGATGCGCGACGCCTCGGCGAACGGACCCTGCGTGCGGGCCTCCACCACCCAGACGTCGGCATCCGGCGCCCGGACGATGGTCAGCGCATCGACGACGAGGCCGTTGTAGATGCCGATCATCGACAGCACGACCGCCATCAGCAGGCTGAGCCCGAGGCAGGTCAGCAGGAAGCGGAAGAGGTTGTGGCGCACGTCACGGAAGGCGAGGTTCATCGCTCGCCCTCCGGCCGCACCCGCGCCCGGCGGCCTTCCTCGACGCCATCGAGGCGCGTCGCGACGATCTGCGCGCCTTCCGGCAGGCCGCCGGCCACCTCAAGTCGCGCGTCCTCGCTGCGGTGGCCGAAGCTCAGCTCCGCCCGCACCAGCCGGCCATCTTCGATCAGCCAGACCCGGCCCGTGCTGCCGTCGAAGCCGCTGACTGCGAGCTCGGGCACGAGCAGCGCATGGTCGAGCTCGGCCACGGTGATCCAGACCTCGACCTGCTCGCCGAGATGGACCCGCGGCGGGCACTGGCCGCACTTCACCCAGACGCGGCGCTCCTCGTTCACCCGGTCGCTCTCGATGCCGATCCGCGCCACGGTCGCGGGGAAGATCGTCCGGGGCTGCGAACGCAGGCGGACCTCGGCGATCTGGCCCTCCTCGATCGCGCCGGCCCGGCCCTCGTCGATATAGGCGAGCGCCCAGATCGTCTCGGGTGCCATCAGCGTGAAGATCACCTGTCCGGGCGCCACCACCGTTCCGGCCTCGACATGGCGCTCGACGACCACGGCGTCGAAGGGCGCCCGCAGGACGTGCTGCTCGAGGACCGTCCGCTCGTAGCCGAGCGCCGCCTCGGCGTCGGCGACCAGGGCCTGGGCGACATCGACCTCGCTCCGGGCCACGGACAGGTCGGCCGCCGCGACCTCCGCGTCGCGCTGCGCCTCGTCGGCGGTCTGCTGCGAGGCCGCATTCCGGCTTAGAAGGCTCTGCTGGCGGGCGTTCGCGCCCTGGCGCTGCGCGAGCACGGCGCCGGCCCGATCGACATTGGCCTCGGCCTTCCTGACCGCCACCTCTGCCGCCAGCTTCGCCGCCTCCGCCCGCCGCACCCGCGCTTCCTGGTCGGCGGCGCTCAGCCGCGCGAGCACGTCGCCCTTGGCCACCTCGTCGCCATGGTCGGCGTCGAGCTCGGTCAGGGCGGCGCCGACCTCGAAGCCGACCCGCGACAGCATCCGCGCCTCGACCGTGCCGAGGCCGAAGACACGGATGGTGACCTTCTCCTCCGGCTCGACCACGCTCACGCCTATCGGTCGCACGGCGAGGATCGCGTAGACGATGGCGGCGAGCGCTGCCAGCGCGAGAAGGCCGAGGGCGACGCGAGGCAGGGAGAGCTTCACGACCCGTCCTCCCCCGCCGTCGACGACGGACGAAGCAGCGCCAGCTGGACGGCGAGGAGCCGCGCTCCCTCCGCCTCGAGCGCGAAGCCCTTCCGGTTCAGCGACCAGCGTACCGCCAGGCCCTGCACGAGCCCGATGAGCAGGAAGGCCACGTCGTCGGGATCGAGGTCATCCCGCATCTCGCCGTCCTTCTGCGCCCGCAGGACCTCGTCGGCGATCGTCCGGTGGAAGCGGCGCATCAGATCGAGGAAGCGCGCGCGAAGGGCATCGTTCTCGACATGCAGCTCGCGCGAGAACAGGATCGCCGGGATGGCGGGCGTCGCCTCGATCAGGCGAAGCTGGGCGCCGACGAGATCGCTGACCCGCTCGACTGGCCCCGACGGTCGGCCGAGCGCGCCGCCCCAAGCTGCCGTCATCCGGTCGGCAACGGTTTCGGCGACGGCCTGCCAGATGGCCTGCTTCGTGCGGAAGTGCCGGAAGATGGCCGGCTGGCTCAGGCCGATCTCGGCGGCGATCGCCTCGGTCGTCAGTCGATCCGGCCCCATCGCGTCCGACAGCCGCAGGGCCGCCGACACGATCTCCGACCTTCGCTCCTCTGCGGTCTTGCGCAACATCATGGCGATCCCATTAGTGAGTGATAACTAACGTACCTCGACAGCGTTTCAAGGCGCATTCCCTTCCCTCCGCGATGCGGCGAGCGCGGGCCGGTCCCGTCCCGCCTTGCTGCCCCGGATCAGGGATGTCGCGACGATGCGGCCCCGGGTCCACCGTCCGCTTCGACCGGAAGGCGAAGCGAGGCCTCGAAGCCCGACGATGACCCGGGGCGGGGCGATCGCAGGACGAGTTCGCTGCCGATGCGCTCCGCGATCGCGGCGACGATGGCGAGGCCGAGGCCGCTGCCGTCCGCCGCCTCGGTCGCCCGCTCGAAGCGGTCGGCGAGGCGGCCGAGCGCATCCGGCGGCACGACCGCCCCGTCGTTGGCGACCGTGAAGGTTCCGTCGGCGCGCAAGCCCACCGCCACCGGCGCGGCGCCGTCGCCGTGGCGGATGGCGTTGTCGACGAGGTTCCGGCAGATGATCCCGAAGGCGTCGGGGTCGAGGTCGGAGAGGACCGGGCGGTCCGGCAGGTCGAGGGTGACCGCCGGGCTCCCGGCCGCGCGCCCCATGTCGTCGACGACGAGCCGGGCGACGCCGCGCAGGTCGCCCGCGTGGTCGAGCCGGAGCCGCCCGCCTTCGGCGCGTGCGAGCTGCATCAGCCGTTCTGCGAGGCGGGTGAGGCGCTTGAGGGTCGCCTCGATCTCCACCGCGCGGCGGACCGTGCCGGGGTCGGCGGCCTCGGATCGCAGGCGCTGGACCTGGGCGATGGCGCCGGCGAGGGGCGTGCGGAACTCGTGGGCGGCGTTGGCGGCGAAGCTGCGCTCGGCCTCGAAGGCCGCCTCCAGGCGCGCGAGCAGGCCGTTCAGCGTGACCGCCACCGGCGCGATCTCCGCCGGCAGGTCCCCGGCCGGAACCGGCGACAGGTCGCGCTCGCTGCGCGCTTCGAGACGCGCCCGGAAGCGGCGCAGCGGCGCGAGGCTCAAGCGCACCGCAAGGACGATCGCGACGAGCGCGAGCGGGATCACCGCGAGAAGCGGCAGGCCGAGGCCCATGCGGATCTCGCGCGCGACGGCGGCGCGGTGGTCGAGCGGCTCGGCGATGGTGATCCGGACGCTGCCCCTGAGCGCCGCCTCGCTGTAGAAGCGGTGGGTCGCGGACCGCGCGAACCCGGGCCCGGCATAGGCGGGGAAGATTGCCGGATCGGCGGTATGGGACTGGAGCAGGATGCGCCCCTCGGCGTCGCGGACGACATAGGTGAGGAACTCGTCGTGCTCGCGGATCGTCGCGAGCCGCTGGGTGACCCCGTCCTCGTCGCGCCCGACAATGTCGAGGACGGCGAGCGGCAGGAGGCGTTGCGCTGCTTCCTGGAGCGCCGAGTCGAAGACCCGGTCGATCTCGTGGCGCAGGATGACCGCCGTCATCGCGGCCGCCGCGATCCAGAGCACGGTCAGCAGGAGCCCGATCCCGAGGCCGAGGCGCCCCTCGAGGCTGCGCGGCACCCTCATGGCCGCCCGAGGCGATAGCCGAGGCCGCGCTCGGTCTCGATCACCCCGGCGCCGAGCTTCTTGCGCAGCCGGCTGACATGGACCTCGATGGCGTTGCTCTCGATCTCGGCGCCGAAGGCATAGAGCTTGTCCTCGAGCTGCGCCCGCGACAGGAGCTGGCCCGGCCGGGTCAGGAACGCCTCGAAGAGCGCCCACTCGCGCGCGGTCAGCTGCACCGGCCGGCCGTCGCGGCGGATGCTGCGCGACGCGAGGTCGATCTCGAGCGGACCGTGGACGATGATCGGGTTCGGGTTGCCGGCATAGCGCCGCGCCACTGATCCGATGCGGGCGGAGAGTTCGTCGAGATCGAAGGGCTTGACGAGGTAGTCGTCGGCGCCGGCGTTCAGCCCCTCGATGCGGTCCGAGACCTGGTCGAGCGCGGTCAGGATGATGACCGGCGTCACGTCGCCGCGCGCCCGGAGCGCCTTGAGAAAGCCGATCCCGCGGCCGTCGGGCAGCATGAGATCGAGGAGCACGAGGTCGTAGGCGGCGCCGGCCATCGCATCGCCTGCGGCGTCGAGCCGGGTCACCCAGTCGAGCGACTGGCCGGCGTCGGCGACCTGGTCCCTGACCGCGGCGCCGAGAACGGTGTCGTCCTCGATGAGCAGGATGCGCATGGCCTCGTCTCCCGTTTTCGGCCCTCCCTGTCCGCCCGGGCTGACGCGAGGCTGACGCGCGGGGGGCAGAGGCTTCAGCTTCCCGTCAGCTTCGCCGCGCATGGTCCCCGCGAGATGACCCGGACCGGAAGTTTGGCCCATGCGGAAGACGCTGACAATTCTGACCCTTCTCGCTGCCCTGCCGGCCGGGGTGGCGCGGGCCGACCGCGACTGCTTCGTGCCGATGGCCGACTGGCAGCCGCGCGAGGCGGTCGCGCGGCTGGCAGCGGAGAAGGGCTGGACCGTCCGCCGGATCAAGATCGACGACGGCTGCTACGAGATCGACGGCACCGACGCCGAGGGGCGCCCGATCGAGGTGACGGTCGATCCGGGGACGCTCGAGGTGATGGAGATCGACTACGACGACCACGATCGTTCGCGCCGTGATCGGGGGGATCGCAGCCGCCACTGATACCCGACGGTCGCGAGGTCTTGCACTCGCCTGACCTCGGGCTGAATCGGAGCGCGGGCTGCGACGCCGCACACTACACGACTCTGGGTTTTCTGACCTTGTCTGAGGCGATGACGAGCCATGGCTCGACGGCGGCGACGGGGTCGTGACGGAGGAGCCTTCGGAGTTGATCGAAGCCGATGCGGAACCAGGACTTGGCGAGGTATCCGTGGGCCTTGCGCGCCGGGGCCTTGCGTCCGACGAGGATGGCGGCGGTCCTGGCTGCCCAGGCGACCGCGAGTGCGACGAGGCCGAGGAGCCGGTCGAGCTTGCGGGGGGTGACGAGCCGGGTGTCCTCGAGGTTGAGGCCGCGGGTCTTGGTGTCGCCGAAGAGGCATTCGATGGCCCAGCGCTTGCGGTAAGCCGCGAGCGCGGCGCGGGGCGGGGTGTTGGAAGCGATGATGAGCAGCGCGCCATCTTCGAGACGCCGGGCGGCGAAGTTCAGCCACAGCGGGCCGCGGGCCTCGTCGTGACCCGGGACGTCGTTGCCCAGGGCGGCGCGGAAGGTGCGGACGCCGCGGCACTTGCGCAGCATCGAGCCGAGGGCGAGGTGGCGGCCGTCCTCGGTGGTCACGATCAGCTTCTCCTTCATGCGGATGGCGAAGGGGATGTTGCTTTCGTTGAGGAAGTCCATCCATGCGCGCCCGACGAACTCGCGATCTGCCAGAAGCAGCCGGATGCTCGCCGCGCCGAAGATCGCCAGGTAGCGGCGCATCAGCGCGATCCGCTGGCCGCTGTCGCTGGTGCCGCCATTGTTGTCGAGCACGCTCCAGATCAGCGGCACGCGCGCCCGCCGGGTGACGACGGCCAGCATCAGGATGTTGACGTCACGGGTGCCGAGCTTCCACTGGGTGCGGTCGAGCGCGAGGTGCCACGGGCCGTCGAGCCCCAGAAGCCCGACCACCAGCGGCGCCGACCAGTCGGCGCCGAGGCGGACGTGCTGGAAGAACCGCTGCAGCCGGCGATAGGTCGAGGCCACCAGCGCCGTGGTCGGACGCTCGCAGGCCAGATGACTGAGGTTCACCGTCCGGGCGCTGACCATGCCGACGACGATCAGGCACAGCGTCTCCAGCCGGCTCTTGCTCAGCCCGACATGCGGCCGCAATGTCTGCTGGAGGGTGGTGATGGCACGGTGAGGCATCGGGCAATCCTTTGGTGAGAATCGTCCAGAAAATCACCTCACGCCGCCCGGTGGTGTCGCGTACGTGGTGGAAATTCCCGAGCGGCGGTCTCCGGGCTGGTGAGGGTTTGCCGCTTCAAGCGGCGAGGTCAAGGGTTTGGGGGTCGAGAGCAAGGCTCCGAACTCATGTGACAGGTGACAGGCGGGAGTTTTGCTGAATCGATGCGACGGCCCTGATTCGGAGCCGCCGATGACCTCGCTGACCGAGAGCCTGCCCCGGAAGTCGCGCCTTACCGCGCTGCTCGATCACTTTGCGCAGGTGGAGGACCCGCGCGACGTGCGGCGGATCCTGCATCCGCTGCCCGAAGTGCTGTTGCTGGTGGTCTGCGGCGCCATCGCCGACTGCGACGACTACGAGGACATCGCCGCCTGGGGCGCGGCGCATCTCGATTTCCTGCGCCAGCATCTGCCTTTTGAGCATGGCGTGCCCGGCGAGCGCTGGTGACCATCCTGATGAACCGGATCAACCCCGCGCTCTTCGCCGCCGCCTTCGCGGCCTGGGTGCGGGAGAGTTGGCCGGGACGCGCCCCTCTCGTGGCGATCGACGGCAAAACCTCGCGCCGCAGCCACGACCGGAGCCAGGGCGCGGCGCCCCTCCACCTCGTCTCCGCCTTCGCCACCACCGCCCGCCTCGTGCTGGCTCAGGAGGCGGTGCCCGACAAGGCGAACGAGCTCGCCGCGATCCCGCTCCTCCTCGACCGGCTCGGCGCCGAGGACGGGCTGAGGGGCGCGCTCGTCTCCATCGACGCCATCGCCACCAACGCCGCCGTCGCCGAGGCGATCACCGCCCAGGGGGCCGACTACCTGCTCGCGGTCAAGGCCAACCAGCCGACGCTCCGCGCCGAGGTCGAGGCCGCCTTCGCC
>NZ_DAIUBO010000114.1:0-11976 GCF_036846665.1 Amaricoccus sp.
GGCGACGACGCCGGCGGCGGCGTGGTCTGGGCACCGCAGGTGATCGAGGACGCGCGCGACCACGGGCTTGTGCTGGGCGAGAACGGCAAGCTCTACGACACCAAGCGCGGCCAGAGCCTCCCCGAGGGCGTGGCGCCGATGCCGCTCCTCACCGAGGCCGAACTCGCGACGATCCCCGAGCCCACCCCCGAGGAGGTCGTCCCGCGCTACGTCGCCCGCTACTGGGATCTGATGGCGATGGCGGCCGGGCAGCCGGCGAAGGTCATCGGCCCGGATGCCATCCTGCGCGACAGGCCGGGCTTCGAGGTGGAGCTTCTCACCCGCGGCTCGATCCCCGAGGCGATGCATGTCTCCGACCGCCACCACGTGCTCATGGTGATGCGCGGCCACTGGCGCCTCACCTGGGACGGCGGCACCACCGTGCTCGCCCCCGGCGACACCTGCGCCGTCCCGCCGGGCCTCGCGCATGGACTCGCGCCGTCGATGACCGGCGAGGCCAGCCTCTACCGGGTCACCGACACCGACGATCCCGCCGGCGCCACCTGGCAGGGCTGACCGGCGGGGGATGCCGGCGTCTCCTCCCGCGCCGGCATCCACCCCCCCCTCCCGGGACGGCAGCGCCAAGCACGAGGGACGCCCCGACGCCATGACCACCCCGATCCGCACCACCCATGTCGGCTCCCTGCCCCGCAGCCAGCCGGTCGTCGACTTCCTCTTTGCCCGCGAGCGCGGCGAGGACTACGACGCCGCCGCCTTCGACGCCTGCATGGCCTCGGCGGTCTCCGAGGTCGTCCACCGCCAGGTCGTGGCGGGCATCGACGTGGTATCCGACGGGGAAACCTCGAAGATCTCCTATGCCACCTATGTCAAGGACCGCTACACCGGCTTCGCCGGCGACAGCCCGCGCAACGCGCCCGCCGACCTGAAGCTCTTCCCGAGCTTCCTCGAACGCCTCGCCCGATCCGGCGGAACGCCGCAATACGCGCGCCCGATGTGCGTCGGCGAGGTCCGCCCCACCGGCCAGCACGAGCTCGAGAAGGACATCGCCAACCTGCGCGCCGCCATGGCCACCCACGGCGCCACGCGCGGCTTCATGAACGCCGCCTCCCCCGGGGTGATCTCGCTCTTCCTGCAGAACGACCACTACACGACCCGCGACGCCTATCTCGCGGCCCTCGCCGATGCCATGCGCGACGAATACCGCCGCATCGTCGCCGCCGGGCTCGACCTGCAGCTCGACTGCCCCGACCTCGCGCTCTCGCGGCACATGCTCTTCACCGACCTCTCCGACGCCGAATTCGTCAAGCTCGCCGCCTCCCATGTCGAGGCGCTGAACCACGCCCTCGACGGCATCCCCCAGGAGCGCATCCGCATCCACATCTGCTGGGGCAATTACGAGGGGCCGCATGTCTGCGACATCGCCATGGACAGGGTCTTCCCCCTGCTCATGCAGGCCCGCGCCCGCTACCTGCTCTTCGAGACCGCCAATCCCCGCCACGGCCATGAATGGACGGTCTTCCGCGACCGCCGCCGCGAGATCCCCGAGGACCGCATCCTCGTTCCCGGGGTCGTCGACACAACCTCGAACTTCGTCGAGCATCCCGATCTCGTCGCCCAGCGCCTCGAGCGCTTCGCCGGGATCGTGGGGCGCGACCGGGTGATGGCGGGCTCGGACTGCGGCTTCGGCACCTTCGCGGGCTTCGGCGCGGTCGATCCCGAGATCGCCTGGGCCAAGCTCGCCAGCCTCGCGGAAGGCGCCCGGCGCGTGCCATGACCCCGCTCGTCCTCGTGCCCGGGATGATGTGCGACGCCCGGCTCTTCGCCCCGCAGATCGCCGCACTCTCCGGGCGCCGTCCCCTGCATCTCGCGGCGATCTCCGGCCACGACAGCGTCGCGGCGCTCGCCGCCGCGATCCTCGCCGCCGCGCCGCTGCGCTTCGCGCTGGCCGGCCTCTCCATGGGCGGGATCGTGGCGATGGAGATGCTGCGCCAGGCGCCGGTGCGCGTCGAGCGCCTCGCGCTCCTCGACACCAATCCGCTCGCCGAGACGGAGGCGGTGCGCCGCGGCCGCGAGCCCCAGATCGGGAAGGCGCTCGCCGGCCGCCTCGACAGCGTCATGCGCGACGAGATGAAGCCCAACTACCTCGCCGACGGCCCGGACCGCAGCGCGATCCTCGACCTCTGCATGGCCATGGCGCTCGACCTCGGGCCGGAGGTCTTCGTGCGCCAGTCGCGCGCGCTCGCCGCGCGGCCCGACCAGCAGGAAACGCTCCGCGCCTGGCGCGGCCCCACGCTGATCCTGATGGGCGCAGAGGACCGCCTCTGCCCGCGGGACCGCCACGAGCTGATGCACGCGCTCGTCCCCGGATCGCGCCTCGCGATCATCGGGAACGCCGGGCATCTGCCCACCCTGGAGAAACCCGCGGAAACCACGGCGGAACTCCTCCGCTGGCTGGAGGCATGATGGACCCCGCCCTGCTCGACCTGCTGCGCGGCGTCGACACCCCGAGCGTCTGCAACGCCATCGAGGTGGCGCAGGGCCGGCGCGGCTTCGACGCCTTCACCCGCGGCACCATGCTCTGCTCCGCGCCGGAGGAGCCTGCCGTCGTCGGCTATGCCGCCACCGCGAGGATATCGGCCCTCAGGCCACCGACCGAGGATCCCGCCACGATCCGCACCCGCCGCATGGCCTATTACCGGATGATGGCCGAGGCGCCGCAGCCCTCCGTCGCCGTTATCGAGGACGTCGATTTTCCCGATTGCATCGGCGCCTATTGGGGCGAGATCAACACCACCGTGCACAAGGGCTTCGGCATGGCGGGCGCGCTGACCAACGGGGTGATGCGCGACCTCGGCGATCTCGCACCCGGATTTCCCGTCGTCGCCGGCTCCATCGGGCCAAGCCACGGCTTCGTGCATGTGCTGGAGAACGCAGTGCCGGTGACGATCTTCGGGCTGCGGGTGGCGCCCGGCGACCTCGTGCATGCCGACCGGCACGGTGCGGTCGTGGTCCCGCCCGAGGTCATCCCCCGGCTCGCCGGCGCCATCGCCAGGATGCAGGCCACCGAGAAGCTCGTGCTCGGTCCCGCGCGCGCGCCGGGCTTCGACTTCGCCGCCTTCGAGGCCGCCTGGACCGCCTTCGAGGCGGCCCGCACCTGAGCGATCCCATGGACGCGCCCGAGCCGACGGAAGAAGCCTTCGACGAGGCCGCCAGGCGCGCCGGCCTGACGCTGGCGCCGGAAGACCGGGCGATCGCCCTGGCCGAGGCCCGGACGCTCCACCGCGCCGCCGCCCTGGTCCGCGCCTATGTGGCGCGCGCGGACCGGCGCCGTCCCGGCGACGAATGAACCCCGCGGATCTTCCCATCCCGCAGGCGGCCGCCCGGCTGCGCGACGGCCGCCTGACGGCGGTCGCGCTCGCCCGGGCCCATCTCGAGCGCATCGCCGCGCGCAACCCCGCGCTCCACGCCTTCGTCGCCGTGACCGCAGAGCCCGCCCTCGCGGCCGCGGCCCGCGCCGATGCCGAGCTCGCGGCGGGGCAGGACCGCGGCCCCCTCCACGGCATCCCCATCGCCGTCAAGGACATGATCGACCTGGCCGGCAGCGCCACGGCCTGCGGCTCGCGCCTGCGCGCCGGCCACCGCGCCGCCCGGGACGCCGAGGTCGTGCGACGGCTGCTCCGCGGCGGCGCGGTGCCACTCGGCAAGCTCGCCACCTACGAATTCGCCCTCGTCGGTCCATCCTTCGACCTGCCCGACCCCCCGGCGGTCAATCCGCGCGACCCCGGGCGGATCACCGGCGGCTCCTCCTCCGGGGCGGCGGCAGCGGTCGCCGGCGGCTTGCTGCGCACCGCGCTCGGCACCGATACCGGCGGCTCGATCCGCGCCCCCGCCGGCTATTGCGGCGTGGTCGGCCTCAAGCCCAGCTTCGGCCGCGTTCCCCGCGGGGGCGTGGTCCCGCTGGCGCCCGGCCTCGACCACGTCGGCCCGATCAGCGCCACCGTCGCCGAAGCGGCCCTGACCCTCGACGCCATCGCCGATCAAGCCCCCCCGGCCGCCCCCGCCGCCGCCGATCTCGGCCGGGGCATCGAGGGCCTGCGCATCGCCTATGCGCGCAACTGGTTCGCCCGCGATCCCGCGCTCGACCCGGCGGTGCTCGGCGCGATCGATGCCGCCGTCGAACGCCTCGCCCGCATGGGGGCGCAGGTCGGCGAAGTGGCGATGCCGGACTACGATCTGATGCATGCGGCCGGCGCGGTGATGCTCCAGGCCGAGGCGTTCGCGCTCCACCGTGCCGATCTGGCCGCCAGCGGTCCGGGCTACGGCCGTGCCGCCTTCCGCAGCCTGGTCTCCGGCATCTGCCTGACCGAGGCCGATCTCGCCGCCGCAAGGCGGGCGGGCGATGCCTTGCGCGCCGAGATCGACGCCACGATCTTCGCATGCCACGACGCGCTGGTGACCGCGAACACGCTCTCGCCGGCGCCGCCGCTGGCGGCCTTCCGCGCCGGCCGGCCGGTCTGGACACCGATGCGGACCCTGCCCTTCAACCTGACCGGCCACCCGGCCCTGGCGCTTCCCGCCGGCAGCTCGGACGGGATGCCGCTCGGCCTCCAGATCGTCGGCCGCGCCTTCGACGAGGCCGGCATCTGCCGCATCGGCCATGCGCTGGAATCGGCGTCTCGCACCAACGGCCCTTCCGTCTGACCGATGCTGCGGCCCGAGGCCGGATCTCGGGGCAAGACAAAGGCCGCGCCCCGCGCGCAGGCTCCTTGCAGGATCTGTCGAAGCGCCTCGCATCGAGCAAGGCATGACCGCGCTCCCGACAGGCGCCCGCCCTCGCAGAAATCCAGGGGAGTCGTCGTCTGGAGTGTCGACTGTGCGGACGGAGCCGTCGTTGGCCGACTGCGTGTCACACAATTGCGCTGCGATGGATCTTTGCCGATAGTAGGGAATGACGAAGTTTGCAGACCATGATGCGTACATTGCTGCGGCCCCCGAGCAATTTCGGCCACTTCTAACCCGATTGCGCTCGCAACTGGCTCAAGCTCTTCCTGATGCGGAAGAGCTTATCATGTACGACATGCCAGGGTTCGGGTTTGGAAAGTCGATCGTCGCGGGCTATGCGGCCTTTAGCAAGCAATGCGGCCTGTATGTTAGCAACGGAGCCATATCTTCACTTGCCAACGACATCGCCACCGCTGGACTCAAGGCCACGAAGACCGGCGTGACCTTCTCGCCACGCAAACCCATTCCCGACGAGCTGATCACAAGACTTGTTCTCGCTTCGCGAAAAGACCTTGGGGTGTAGAAGTCCCGGCCGGTTGCGGCTCTTTGCAATGGCAACCTTGGGCTCAGAGCGGTAAAAAGCTTCGTTGATGGTTGCCGCGCATCGGGCGAGACCATCAACACATCTGGCAGGGGCTTGCCCCGCGCGGCCCCCACCCCATGCCGCCCCGACCGAAACGGCAGGGCGAGGGAGGTGCAGCTGCACCGCCGCCCGATTGCCGCGGGTCGATCGGGCTGGGGGTCCATTGGCGCGGGCGGGACGAGACTCGACGGCGAGGTCGCAGGCATCAGGAACGAAGATTCGAGAATGCCATTTGAATCAACATGTTGACCGGCGTCTCACCGTGAAACGCCTCATCGCGCCTGCATCCGGTCGAGGCGCAGCTGCGCCGCGCGGCGGTGCCCTTCCAGCCCTTCGCTCGCGCTCTGCCGAACCGCCGGCGGCGCCACCGCCCGCACCCCGCGCTCGTCGAGCCACTGGTGCGTCGCGACCTTGAGATAGGTTCCGACCCAGAGGCCGCCGGTATAGCGGCCGGCGGCCATGGTCGGCAGCGTGTGGTTGGTTCCCGAGCATTTGTCGGAATAGACCACGCTCGCCAGTTCGCCGATGAAGAGCGATCCGTAGTTCCGGAGCTTCCGCGCGAAATCCCGCGGATCGCGCGTATGGATCTGGAGGTGCTCGGCCGCGATCTCGTCGGAATAGGCGATCATCGTCGCCTCGTCGGCGGCCACCACGATCTCGCCGGAATCGCGCCAGGCCTGCCCGGCGGTCGCCGCGGTCGGAAGATCGCCGAGCTGCCGCTCCACCTCGGCAAGCGTCGCCTCCGCCAGCGCCCGGCTGGTGGTGATCAGCCCCACCCGAGTGCGCGGATCGTGCTCGGCCTGCGCCAGGAGGTCGGTGGCGATCATCTCCGCATCGCCCGTCTCGTCGGCGAGCACGTAGATCTCCGAGGGCCCCGCCAGCTGGTCGATGCCCACGGCCCCGAACACCTGCCGCTTGGCCTCGTTGACGAAGGCGTTGCCCGGCCCCACGATCTTGTCGACCCTCGGCACGCTCTCGGTCCCGAAGGCCATCGCGGCGATCGCCTGCGCCCCGCCGATGCGGAAGATCCGGTCCGCCCCGGAAAGATGGCATCCGGCGATCATCGCCGGATGCGCGTTCGGCGGCAGGGCGGCAATCACCTCGTCGACCCCGGCGACCTTGGCCGGCACGATGGTCATGATCGGCGCCGACAGCAGCGGGTAGCGGCCGCCGGGAACGTAGCAGCCGACGCGCTCGACCGGGATCACCCGATGGCCGAGATGCACGCCAGGCATCACCTCCACCTCGAGCGGCTGCAGCGTCGCGCGCTGCGCCTCGGCGAAGCGCCGGACGTTGTCGATGGCGAATACGGTGTCCTTGCGGGTCTGCGGGTCGAGATCCTCCAGCGCCGCGGCGCGCTCTTCCTGCGTCACCTCGAAACCGTCGCGCTGCGACCTGTCGAACTTCGCGGCATATTCCGCCACCGCCGCATCGCCCCGGTCCCGCACGGCCGCGAGGACCTCCCTGACGACGGCCTCCACCGAAGCATCGTCCACGGCGGCCGCCCGACCCGGCGACTTCACCGCGACAAGCGACAGGTTTCGGTGCGCACGAGCCGTCATCGGTGTTCCCTGAATCGGAGGAATGATTCGCGATGCCGCAGGCTAGCCCGGCCTGCATACGATTGCAAACGTGAACGCCAACGAGTGCCGGACCGGCCCGGACGGCCAGACCGCGCGTCAGGCGTTGCCGATCAGGATGCCCGCGGCGAGCACCAGCGAGCCGCCGAGCAGCACCTGGAACATCGCGCGCATCCAGGGCGTCTCCATGTAGCGGTGCTGGATCCAGGTGATCGCCCAGAGCTCCACGAAGACCACCGCGATGGCGATTCCGGTGGCGATCCAGAAATGCGGGATGAGATAGGGCAGCGCATGCCCCAGCCCGCCGATGGTGGTCATGATCCCCGAGGCGAGCCCGCGCTTGACCGGCGACCCGCGCCCCGAGAGCTTGCCGTCGTCATGGGCGGCCTCGGTGAAGCCCATGGAGATGCCGGCGCCGATCGAGGCCGAGAGACCCACGAGGAAGGTCTGCCAGGTGTCGCCGGTGGCGAAGGCGGCCGCGAAGATCGGCGCCAGCGTCGAGACCGAGCCGTCCATCAGCCCCGCGAGGCCGGGCTGGACGAAGGTGAGCAGGAACTGGCGGCGCTCGGATTCGGCCTCCTCGTCGCGGATCTCCTCGGGCGTGTGCGCGTGCCCGAGACGCCGGGCGAGGCTCGCATGCCCCTTCTCCGCCGTCGCCAGGTCGCCGAGCAGCTTGCGCGTCCCGGCGTCGGTGGCGCGCTCCAGCGCGGATTGGTAGAACCGCGCCGCCTGGTTCTCCATGGCCTCGGCCATGTCGCGGGTCTTCTCGATGCCGAGCGGGCGCACCAGCCAGTCGGGCTTGCGGTCGTAGTAGCCCCGCACATGCTCGCGCCGCAGCAGCGGGATCTTCTCGCCGAAGCGCCGAACGTGCAGGTCGATCAGCCGGCGCCGGTGCTCGTCCTCCTCCTGCGCCATCTCCTCGAACACCCTGGCCGTGGCGGGGAAGGTCTCGGCCAGCCCGTCGGCATAGGCGCGATAGATGCGCGCATCCTCCTCCTCGGAGGAGATCGCCAGCGCGAGGATCTCCTGCTCGCTCAGGCTGTCGAAGGATCGCCGTGCCGTGCCGAGCAGTCGCCGCATCATCGCCCGTCTCCCGCAAGCTGCATCCCGACTCATTGCGGCTTGCGAAGCCGACCGCAACCCGTCGGACTTGCCACCGCCCGGTGGCGCGTCTAATCGGGACGCGCCGCCATCAGACCCGAGCCCGATGCCGCAGAGCCTGACGATCCGCCGCCCCGACGACTGGCACCTGCACCTGCGGGACGGGGCGATGCTGGCCGGCGTCCTGCCCGCCTCGCGCGACTTCGCCCGGGCGATCGTCATGCCCAATCTGGTGCCCCCCGTGGTCACCGCGAAGGACGCCCGCGCCTATCGCGACCGCATCCTCGCTGCGCTGCCCGAAGGCCAGGCCTTCGAGCCGCTCATGACGCTCTATCTCACCGAGACCACCGATCCCGACGACCTCGCCGCCGCCGCGGCCGAGGGCCTGATCGCCGCGGTCAAGCTCTATCCCGCCGGGGCCACCACCAATTCCGCCAGCGGCGTGCGCGACATGGAGGCGGTGACGCCCGTGCTCGAACGCATGGCCGCGATCGGCCTGCCGCTCTGCATCCACGGCGAGGTCACCGACCCCGCGATCGACATCTTCGACCGCGAGGCCGTGTTCATCGACCGCGTCCTCGACCCGCTGCGGGCGCGCCTGCCGGAGCTGCGCATCGTGCTGGAGCATGTCACCACTGCGCAGGGCATCGACTACATCCGCTCCGCCCCGGCCAATCTCGCGGGCTCGCTCACGGTCCACCACCTGATCCTGAACCGCAATCACATGCTGGTCGGCGGGATCCGGCCGCATTTCTACTGCCTGCCCATCGTCAAGCGCGAAACCCACCGGCTGGCGCTGCGCGAGGCGGCGACCTCCGGCGACGCGCGCTTCTTCCTCGGCACCGACAGCGCCCCCCATGCCCGGGACGCCAAGGAGACCGCCTGCGGCTGCGCCGGCGTCTTCACCGCACCGGTGGCGCTCGGCTGGCTGGCGCAGGTCTTCGAGGAGGAAGGCGCCCTCGACCGGCTGGAGGCCTTCGCCTCGCTCAACGGCCCGGCCTTCTACCGCCGCACGCCGAACGCCGGCCGGATCCGGCTCGAACGCAGCGAGACCCCGGTGGAGAGCGCGGCAGCGGTCGCGACCGGGGCCGGCCCGGTCGTGGTATTCGATCCCGGCAGACCGCTCCACTGGCGCGTCGCCGGCCGAGAGGAGTAGAGGATGTTCGCCAACAGCTTCCCCCCCGACGCGGAGATGGCCCGGCTGGCCGCGCGCATGCTGCTCGAGGTCGGCGCGGTGCATTTCCGCGCCGAGGAGCCCTACAAGCTCACCTCCGGCCTCGCCTCGCCGGTCTATATCGACTGCCGCAAGCTCATCTCCTATCCGCGCATCCGCGGCGCGCTGATGGATTTCGCCTGCGCGAAGCTCCTGCGCGACGCGGGCTTCGAGGGCTTCGACGCGGTGGCCGGCGGCGAGACCGCCGGC
The DNA here is from genome assembly GCF_036846665.1 of Amaricoccus sp. NCBI lineage: Bacteria > Pseudomonadati > Pseudomonadota > Alphaproteobacteria > Rhodobacterales > Paracoccaceae > Amaricoccus > Amaricoccus sp. The sequence continues at coordinate 9,470 of NZ_DAIUBO010000114.1, forward strand.
ATTCCCTTCGCCGCCTGGATCGCCGAGCGCCTCGCCCTGCCGATGCTCTATGTGCGCAAGAAGCCGAAGGGCTTCGGCCGCGACGCCCAGATCGAGGGCGCGCTCGCCGAGGGCAGCCGCGTCCTGCTGGTCGAGGATCTCACCACCGACGGCGGCTCCAAGCTGCATTTCGCCGAAGCCATCCGCCGGGCCGGCGCCGAGGTCGCCCATACGCTGGTGATCTTCTACTACGACATCTTTCCCCGCACCGAGGCCGTCCTGTCCTCCCACGGGCTGACCCTGCACTGGCTCGCCACCTGGCGCGACGTGCTCGCCGAGGCCCGTGCGGCGGGGCATTTCGCGCCCGGGACGCTCGACGAGGTCGAGCGCTTCCTCGCCGAGCCGCTCGCCTGGTCGGCGGCCCACGGAGGCATCGACCGCGTGGCCGGTTGAGCCCAAGGGGAATTGCACCTGGCAGCGCGACCGGTTCAGATCGATTTCCGGTCGGGCCTAGCGTCACCACCCCGCCCCGTCACGCCGAAGTCGTGTCTCCGGAACGACGCGGGCGCTTCGCTCAAGCCCGGGCCGGGCACTGCCCTTGTATTGTGGCGGGACGGTCGAAGAGGGAAGGATGAATGACCGCCAGATGCGACAGCCCCGGACGCCGCCACGCCCGGACCGGGACGCATTGCAGCTTGATCCCCGCCGCCGAATGACCATACTGCGCCCCTTCCGGAACGGTTTGGCAGCGGCGATGCTCCGGCATGCCGAGCTGTCTGGCCACCACGGATTCGGGACCCGCCCGGCCGAAAGCAACCCGGTGATGATGCGATGAACCAGCCCCTGACGGACTTCCTGCCCGATCCGCGCTCGAACGATCCCGATGCGCTCGCCCATGACATCGTCGAGCGGCTCGTCTACCGGATCGGCAAGGACCGCAAGGTCGCCAAGCCCCATGACTGGCTGCAGGCGACGATCCTCGTCGCCCGCGACCGCGCCATCGAGCGCTGGATGAACACCATCCGCCACACCTACGAGACCCAGGCCAAGCGCGTCTATTATCTCAGCCTGGAATTCCTCATCGGCCGGCTGATGCGCGACGCGGTCTCCAACCTCGGCCTGCTGGAGCCGATGCAGGCGGCGCTCGACGAGCTCGGCGTCGATTTCGACGCCATCGCCGCGCTCGAGGCCGATGCCGCGCTCGGCAACGGCGGCCTCGGCCGGCTCGCCGCCTGCTTCATGGAGAGCATGGCCACCGTGGGCGTGCCCGCCTACGGCTACGGCATCCGCTACCGTCACGGCCTCTTCCGCCAGCGCATCAAGGACGGCTGGCAGCTGGAATACCCCGAGACCTGGCTCGAACACGGCAATCCCTGGGAATTCGACCGCCGCGAGAGCGCCTACGAGGTCGGCTTCGGCGGCTACGTCGACTACCAGGAAGCCAACGGCGAGGAGGAGAAATACGTCTGGCGCCCGGCCGAGCGGGTCATCGCCAGCGCCTATGACACGCCGATCGTCGGCTGGCGCGGCACCAACGTGAACACGCTGAGGCTCTGGAACGCCGAGCCGATCGACCCGATCCGGCTCGACGCCTTCAACGCCGGCGACCACATCGGCAGCCTCAAGGAAAGCAACCGCGCCGACGCGCTGACGCGCGTGCTCTACCCCGCCGATGCCTCGCCCTCGGGTCAGGAGCTGCGGCTGCGCCAGGAGTATTTCTTCTCCTCCGCCTCGCTGCAGGACATCCTGCGCCGCCACCTCCAGCAATATCCCTCGCTCGACAACCTGCCCGAGAAGGTCGCGGTCCAGCTCAACGACACCCACCCGGCGGTCTGCGTCGCCGAGCTGATGCGCCTGCTGATGGATGTGCACGGCTACGAATTCACCACCGCCTGGGACATGACCCGGCGCACCATCGCCTATACCAACCACACGCTGCTGCCCGAGGCACTGGAAAGCTGGCCGGTGCCGCTCTTCGAGCGGCTCCTGCCGCGGCAGATGCAGATCATCTACGAGATCAACGCCCGCCTCCTGCGCTCCGCCCGCGCCGAGCACGGCTTCGACGACGCGGCGGTGCGCGACATCAGCCTCGTGGACGAGACCGGCGAGCGGCGCGTGCGCATGGGCAACCTCGCCTTCGTCGGCGCGCATTCCATCAACGGCGTCTCCGCGCTCCACACCGAGCTGATGAAGGCGACGGTCTTCCGCCATCTCCACGAGATGTATCCCGACCGCATCAACCCCAAGACCAACGGCATCACCCCGCGCCGCTGGCTGATGCAGTGCAATCCCGGCCTGACCAGCCTCCTGCGCGAGACCATCGGCGACGCCTTCCTCGACGATATCGAGGCCCTGCGCGCGCTGGAGCCTTTCGCCACCGACCCCGGGTTCCAGACCGCCTTCGCCGCCGTCAAGCGCCAGAACAAGGAGCGCCTCGCCCGCGTCGTGCGCGACCGGCTCGGCATGCGGCTCGACCCCTCCGCGCTCTTCGACATCCAGATCAAGCGCATCCACGAATACAAGCGCCA
>NZ_DAIUBO010000115.1:0-11738 GCF_036846665.1 Amaricoccus sp.
CGAGGCGGGTGCGCGCCGGGCGCTCTCCGACGTCGGGCTCGGTGGCAACGATGCCGTGCTGACCATCCACGACATGCGCTCGCTCCTGGAATGCATCAGCTTCGTGCGCCGCACTGCGGTGCAGACCGCGGTGCACGTAATCACCACCGGCATCCTGATCGCGCTGCTCGCGGGCATCGCCATGAAGCTCCGGTGGTTCGGCCCGAACCCGTGACCTGACCAGCCTCACTTCGCATCCGTCCCGGCCCGCCCTTGGCGGGCTTTCTTGTTTCCGGAGGACTCCATGACTCTCTATTCGCACTGGTGCGACGTGCCGGCGGCCGCCTGGCGCTGGCCGAACTTCTCGCCGGCCGAGATCGCCTGCCGCGGCACCGGCAAGCTGCTCGTGAACGAGGCGGCCCTCGACAGGCTGCAGGCGCTGCGCGACCGGCTCGGCAAGCCGCTGATCGTGCGCTCCGCCTACCGCAGCCTCAAGCACAACCGTGCCGTCGGCGGCGCGAAGCGCTCGAAGCACATGGGGGGCATCGCCTTCGACATCGCCATGGCGAACCACGATCCGGAGGTGTTCGAGGCGGCGGCGCGCGCGGTCGGGTTCAAGGCCTTCGGATGCTACCCGCGCCCGGCTTCATCCACATCGATTTCGGTGCGGCGCGGAGCTGGGGCGAGTGGTTTCCGAAGTGGGCGCCGCCTTCGCTGCGGAGACGCCACCGGCGCGCGATGTGCTGGCCGAGCGCTGCACGATGAAGGGGCGGACGGGGTCGCGACGATCGGCGCCGCCGGCGTCGAGGTGGCGCAGGAGGTGCTGGCGGAGACGCAGGGCGCGATCCCTGCCGCTGGTGTCAAACCTCGATGCATCAAGCCGCCACGGATCGACCGAGACGGGACCTGATTGCTCGACGAGTGGCGCCCTGCGCAGCGCGCCGCGATCTCCGGGGGCTCTCAGCCGGCGACGGCTTCGAGCGCGAGGTGGACCGAAGCGAAGCGCGGGGACGACACCTCGAGGCCGATCGGTCCCGCCGCTCCGAGCGTCTCCAGACAGAACCCGGTCGTCCCTCCCGTGAGGGTCAGCACCTCGGGACCGATCACGCGCGCCGGCCCGGTCACGCGAACCGTCACCGGGTCGTGCAGGAAGGGCAGCAGAGAGCCGGCTTGATCCAGCGCCCGCACGATCACCCGCACGGCGTCCTTCTCCGACGCGAGAAGCCGGTGGTCGTCCGCCACGACCTCGAGCCGGGTCGCGACCGGGTCGGCGACCATCCGCAGCTCGGCCACCACCTCGCCGCCGATCAGCCCGCGCAGGGTGAGACCGGCCCAGCTCTCGCCCCACAGCCCGAGCTCGTCCGGCGAGAAGTGCCGGTGGTCGATGACCACCGGGGCGTGCGGCAAGTGCGGATAGGCCTCCCGGTCGGGCGCGATCCGCTTCACGAGCGCGCTGCCGTAGCGGAACTCGACCTCGTCGCAGTTGGTGAGCACGATGAGCGGCAGCGCCCCGCCAATGTTGCGCTCGCCGCGTGCCCAGTAGGTCACGGGCTTCATGACGATGCCGTCGGCGGGATCGGCCTGGCTCGCGTAGACCCAGGCGGCGAACTTCGGCTCGCGGTACATGTCGAGCACGCCGTGGTGACAGATGCGGTCGCCCGAGCCGAAATCCTTGTGGGTGTTGTAGTCGAACATGCACCAGCCGATGCAGCCGGCGATCTCGGGATCGCCGTAGGCCGCGTTCAGCACCTGGAGGTAGCGGGTGACGTGCTCGGCCTGGCGCTGCTCGTGGTCGCCGCGCTTGGTCGGGAACATGTGGCCATTGAACTCGGTGATCAGGTACGGCACCGGGCGGGAGAGGCCGGTGACCTCGGCCCGGGGCCGCAGCGGGACGCGCCCGCGGTTGGCGCCGGGCAGCTCCTCGGAGCCGAGGCCGAAGTCGTTCATCGTGTAGACGTCCTCGAGCAGCTCGCTGTCGGTGATGTAGCGCACGCCCCCGGTCGGCCGGGTCGGGTCGAGCGCGCGGGCGAGGCGGTTCGTCTCGACATAGAAGTCGTGGCTGTCCTGGGACTCGTTGATGCGCACACCCCAGATCACGATCGAGGGGTGGTTCCAGTCGCGCTCGATCATGCGGCGGACGTTGGCGATCGCCTCGCGCTGCCAGGCCGCGTCGCCGATGTGCTGCCAGCCGGGGATCTCCTCGAAGACCAGCAGCCCGATGCGGTCGCAATGGTCGAGGAACCACGGCGACTGCGGGTAGTGCGAGGTGCGCACGAGGTTGCACTTCAGCTCGTGCTTGAGGATCTCCGCGTCGCGCTCCTGGGCACGCCGGCCCATGGCGTATCCGACATGGGGCCATGCCTGATGGCGGTTGAGGCCGCGGATCTTCAGAGGGCGCCCGTTGAGGCGAAAGCCGTCGGGCGTGAACTCGGCGCTGCGGAACCCGAAGCGCGTGACCAGCCGGTCGGAGCCGCCAAGGCTGTCGAGCACGACCTCCACGTCGTAGAGGGCCGGATTGTCGATATCCCAGAGCGCGACGCCAGCGAGTCCCGCCATCTGGAGCGTCACCGCGTCGCCCGCGAGCGGCGCGTCGGCACGGGCGATCTCCCGGCCGTCGGGATCGAGCAGGCGGACGGCGAGCGTGCCGCGCCCCGCATCGCCGGCGTTGCGGATCGCGCAGCGGACGGACAGCGACCTGGTGTCGGCGAGCACGTCGCGGGCCTCGATCTTCACCCGTTCGATCGAGACCCGGTCCACGACCTTGAGCCAGACGTCGCGGTAGATGCCGGCGTAGGTCAGATAGTCGATCTGGCCGCCGAACGGCGGGATGCCGGGGTTCTCGCTGCCGTCGATCCGCACCGTGACCAGGTTTCCGCCGCGCCGCAGGTGCTCGGTCAGCCTCGCCTCGAACGGCGTGTAGCCGTCCAGGTGGGCCGCCACCTTCTCGCCGTTCAGGTAGACGACCGCGTCGGCCATGGCGCCGTCGAAGACCAGCGAGACCTCGCGGCCCTCGAATGCGTCGCTCCAGGCGAGCACCTTCTGGTAGCCGAAGGGGCGCTGGTAGACGGTCTCGTCGAAGTAGGCGAGCGGCAGCTCGACGGCGGAGTGCGGCAGCCTGACGGCCTGCCCGGGCCGAGGCTCCGTCATCAGTTCGTCGTCGAAGCCGTCGTGGAAGACCCAGCCGTCGTTGAACGCGGTCAATGAACGCATCGTCGCTCCTTCACAGAGTCCGCCCCTCGATGACCCACATGGTCGCGGGCCAGGCGACGGGCAGGGTGAGGCCGGCGGCCATCAGCGCCGAGCCGGTCAGGGTGACCGGGCCCGCCTTCAGCGCCACGGGGCCGCGGCTCTGGGGCGGCGCGTCCTCGGGGTTGGCGAGGCGCATCTCGTAGCGGGCGGCCGGGTCGAGGCCGGTCAGGCGCAGCGGCCGGGGCAGGATCTGGGGCGAGGAGGCGGACCGGCCGGCGAAGGCGACGAAGCGGCGGCCGTCCTCGGCGCGATGGAGCTCGGCGGTCAGGGACGGGTCGCCGGTCGGGAGGCGCAGGATGTCGGCCCGCATCATCCAGCCCCGGTTCTGCTTCCACCAGGCGGTGACGCGGGCGAGGGTCGCCGCCTCGTCCTCGGTCAGCTCGCGCAGGTCCATCTCGAAGCCCATGTGCCGCTGGGCGGCGACCCAGGCGCGGAAGGCCATCGGCAGCGTGCGGCCGGAGGAGTGCGAGGTGCGCGGGCCGACGTGGCTGCCGGTGACGGCGGCGGGCAGGATCAGCGCCGCCTCGTGCTGCATGCGCAGCCGCTCGATGGCGTCGTTCGAATCCGAGAGCCAGATGCGGCAGGTGCGGGCGAGGATGCCGAAGTCGATGCGGCCGCCGCCCGAGGCGCAGGACTCGATCTCGACAGCGGGGTGGGCGGCGCGGAGACGGTCGAGCAGGTCGTAAAGCCCGCGGGCCTGCGCGGCGTCGACCACGGGCAGGAGCCGGTTGTGGTCCCACTTCAGGTAGTCGATCGGGTATTCGGCGAGCAGGGCGGAAAGGACGCCGAAGAGGTGGTCGCGCACCTCCGGCTTGCCGAGGTCGAGAACGAGCTGGAAGCGGCCGAGGGTCTGGTCGGCGGGGCCGAGCGCCCAGTCGGGATGGGCGCGGTTAAGCTCGCTGTCGGGGTTGACCATCTCGGGCTCGACCCAGAGGCCGAAGGCCATGCCGCGGCGGTGCACGTGCTCGATCAGCGGCGTCAGGCCTTGCGGCCACTTGCGCCGGTCGACCTGCCAGTCGCCGAGGCTCGAGGTGTCGTCGTCGCGGCGGCCGAACCAGCCGTCGTCGAGCACGAAGCGCTCGGCGCCGAGCGCGGCCGCCCTGTCGGCGATGGTGGCCAGGCTGTCGAGGTCGTGGTCGAAATAGACCGCCTCCCAGCAGTTGTAGTGGACCGGGCGCGGGCGGGCGCGGTCGGGCCAGGGCGCGAGGCGGTCGCGCACCAGCCGCTGGAAGACGACGGCGACGCCGTTGAGGCCCTCGGTCGAGAAGGCTGCGTAGAGCGGGGCGGTGGCGAAGCGGGTCCCGGGCACGGTCTCGCCGCCGGTGGCGTTGCCGAACTGGATCTGGCGCCGGCCGTCGGCGAGCTCCTCCGCCACCATGCGGTGGCCGCCGGACCAGCCGTAGGCGAGGGCGTGCACCTCGCCGGTGGTGTCGCTGGCGCCGAGGCCGGGAAAGAAGGCGAAGGGCGGGTGCTCGTGGCCGGATCGGCCGGTGCGGGCCTCGCGCGCCCGCATGCCCGGCGACCAGGGCGTGCGGACGATCTCGAGCTCGCGCGTCCAGCGGCCTGCGAGGTCGATGATCTCGCCCGCGAGCTGCGGTCCGGGGACGACTGGGGCCGCCAGCCAGCGGAGGCGGATCGGCAGCCGCGACTCGAGCTCCGCGCGCAGCACCAGGATGCCGTGGCCGTCCGCGGCGATCCGGGCGCGCCAGGTCAGCCCGAGCCCGGGGTCGCGGCAGGTGATCGCGAGGCCCTCCGGCCCTTCCGCGGCGTCCTCCAGGCGAAGGAGCGGAAGGAGGGCCCGGCCCTCGGCTTCGGCGATGTCGAGGCCGGGCTGGCCCTGGAAGCTCAGCCGGGCCTCGGGGCAGAGAGAGAGCGGCGGCAGCGCGTCGAGCATGCCGCCCGACAGGTCGCCCGCGCCGGCGCGCGCCAGCTCGGCGAGGTCCTCGCCGGGGGCGAGCGGCGCGCCCCAGTGCACGATCCAGGGGACGCCGCCGTCCGAGGCCAGCGCGAGGGTCTGGCGCCCGTCGTCGAGGCGCCAGGTCCGGATCACTTCACCGCGCCGAGCGTCAGGCCGGCGATGAAGTGGCGCTGCATCAGGAAGAACATCAGCACCGGCGGCAGCGCGGCGACGATCGAGCCGGCCGAGACGAGCTGCCAAGCGGCGATCCACTGGCCGTTTAGCGCGTAGAGCCCGGCGGTCACCGGCTGGCTCGCGGCGCTCTGCGTCAGGACCGTCGCCCAGAAGTAGTCGTTCCAGACGAAGGTGAAGACCAGGACGGCGAGCGCGGCGAGGGCCGGCCGCATCAGCGGCAGCACCACGTACCAGAAGATGCGGACCTCGGAGACGCCCTCGACCCGCGCCGCCTCGATCAGCTCGCGCGGCAGGGCGCGGATGAAGTTGCGCATGAAGAGCGTGCAGAATCCGGCCTGGAACGCGATGTGGAAGAGGACGAGGCCGCTCGTCGAGTTGTAGAGGCCGAGCTGCAGCGTCAGGTTCCGCACCGGGATCATCAGGATCTGGGCCGGCACGAAGTTGCCGGCGACGAACAGGAAGAAGATCAGCAGGTTGGAGCGGAACTTGTAGATGCCGAGCGCGAAGCCGGTCATGCACGAGAGCGCGACCGCGCCGATGACCGCCGGAATCGTCACCTTGAACGAGTTCAGGATGTACTGTCCGATCGGGGAGTTCGTGAAGACCTCGACGTAGTTTTGCCAGGCGAAGGCCGAGGGCCAGCCGAAGTAGTTGCCGGCCGCGAGATCGCTCGACGGTCGGACCGAGGTGACGGCGACGCCGAGGAGGGGCAGGAGCCACAGCAGCAGCGCGGCCGGCAGCGCCAGCTTGTAGAGGAGCTGCGTCGTGGGCGCGGTCTGTTCGATGGGACGGGGGAACATCTCGTCAGCCCTCGCGCTCGTCGCGGACCATCTTCCAGATGAAGCCCGAGATGAAGATCATCATGATGAGGAAAAGGACCGTCGCGATCGCCGCGCCATAGCCCATGCGGTAGCCGTACTCGCTGAGCGCCTGCTCGTACATGTAATAGGACAGCACGCGCGACGATCCGTAGGGCCCCCCGCTGGTCATGATCGAGACGAGGTCGAAGGAGCGCAGCGCCCCGATCACCGTGACGACGACGGCGATGAAGGTGGCCGGGCGGAGCTGCGGCAGGATCACGTGCCAGAGCATGCGCCAGCCCTTGGCGCCGTCGAGCCGCGCCGCCTCGACCTGCTCGGGCGCGATGTTGTTGAGCCCGGTGAGGTAGAGGATCATGCAGTAGGCGACCTGCGGCCAGAGCCCGGCGGCGATGATGCCGTAGGTGACGAAGCGCTCGTCGGCGAGAACCGCCACGCCGGTGCCGGTCACGGCCTCGATCAGCTTGTAGAATAGCCCGAAGTTCGGAGCGTAGAACCAGGAGAAGATCAGCCCGACAACGACCTGGCTGATCACGAACGGGAAGAAGAAGAGCGACTTGTAGACGCGGATGCCGGTGACGGTCTGGTTGAGGAAGATCGCGATCAGGAGTCCGGCCGGCGGCGCCAGCATGTAGAGCACCAGCCAGATCACGTTGTTCTTGAGCGAGGTCCAGAAGGCGTCGTCGGTCCAGAGCTCGACGTAGTTGGCCCAGCCGAGCCAGGTCCGCGCCCCGAGGCCGTCCCAGTCGTAGAAGCCGAGCCAGAGCGACTGCACGATCGGGATCAGGACGTAGACCGCGAACATGAACAGCCCGGGCGCGAGGAAGATGAGGGGCGCGATCCGCTGCTGGTTGCGGCGCCACCAGGAGCGGCTCGGCGCCTCGGTCCGGGAAAGGGGGGGATGGGCTACGGCCATGGCCACCGGCCTCCGGGCGGGCCGCCGTCCGGGGGCGGCGGCGTGGGTGGGGGTGGGCGCGGCCGAAGGCCCGGCCGCGCCCCGGCGATCACTTGTAGACGCGCCCTCGCGCCGCTTCGAGCCGCTTGAGGATGTCGTCGAGCTTGTCCGGCTTGATCATGAACTGCTGGAAGCCCTCCATGGCGATCTTGGCCATCTCGGCCGGCGCGTCGCGGTCGAAGAACTGCGCGATGCCGCCCTCGGTGGTCGAGAGGAGCTCGAAGCCCGCCTGGAGGTACGGATCGTCGCCGACCTCGCTGTCCTTGTTGATCGGCAGCTGGCCGAACGCCTCGTTGATCTTGGTCTGCACCTCGGCCGTGGCGAGATAGGCGAGGAACTTCTTGGCGTCGTCGGGGTTCTTGGCGCCGGCGGTGATGTGCACCGAGTCGATCGGCGCCTCCTCGGCGCGGGGGACGTCGGGGGTTATGGTCGGGAAGGGCATGAAGCCGAGGGTCTCGTCGGTCATGCCGCCGTCCTTGAAGTAGGGCACCGCGAAGTTGCCGATGACGAAGTTCGCGGCCTTGCCCTGCACGAGAAGCGCGGCGGCGTCCTGCCAGTCGACCGCGGCGTGGTTCGCGACGACGTAGCCCGGCTCCACCAGCTTCGCCCACTCCGTGAAGGTCGCCTTGACCCGGTCATCGGTCCAGGGGACCTCGCCGTTGGTGAGCGCCATGTGGAAGTCGTAGCCGTTGGTGCGCAGGTCGAGGTAGTCGAAGATGCCTGCGGCCGGCCACAGCGCCTTGGTGCCGGTGGTCACGCAGTCGATGCCGGCCTCCTTGAACTTGGCGCAGTTGGCGATGAACTCGTCCCAGGTGCTCGGAACCTCGGCCCCGACCTGATCGTAGAGCGTTCGGTTGAAGTAGATGCCCCACTGATAGTAGGTGTAGGGCACCCCCCACTGCTTGCCGTCGAGGGTCATCGAGGGCAGCGCGGAGGCGAGCGATTCCGCCAGCCCGTGCTCGGCCCACACGTCCGACACGTCCATGAACTGTCCGCCATTCACGAAGGGGGCCATCCGGTTGCCGGCGTACCAGTTGGCGATATCGGGCGGATCGGCGGTCAGGAAGTTGCGGATCGCGGTCTTGTATCCCTCGTGATCGAAGTTCTGGAAGACCACGTCGATGTCCGGGTTGGCCTTCTCGAATTCGGCGATCGCCGTCTGGAAGGCGGCGAGCGGCGCGGGATCGAAGTCGCCGTAGTAGGTCAGCGTGCGCTGCTGCGCGGTCGCGGGCACGGCCACCAGCGCGCCCGCCGCGAGCGCGAGGAGGCTGGAACGGGACAGAAGGCGCATCAAGGTCTCCCCCAAGTTTTCCACTATCTGGATCATAGTTTTGATTGTTGAAAACTATGCGCGACTCATATTAAGCTTGTCAACAGGCGAGAACGAGGGCTGGCGCGCAGCGCCGGACGACGACGGGGGGATGGATGGCCGGCTCCGGTCACCGCGACGGCACCGTAGGCAAGGCGCTCGACGAGATCGCCTCGCTCGGCCGGCCGGTGCGCTTCGCCGAGCTTCACGCGCGCGCCCGCTACCCGAAGGCCACCCTCTACCGTTTGCTGCAGACCCTGACCAGCCAGGGCATGCTCGTCTTCGGCCCCGAGGACAACACCTACCGGCTCGGAATGCGGCTGGTGCGGCTGGCGCACTCGGCCTGGGAGCAGTCCTCGCTGGCGCCGATCGCCCGGCCGCACGTCGACCGGCTGTCCGCGCTGACCGGCGAGACGGTGCATCTGGCGCAGCTCGACAACGGGCACGTGCTCTACGTCGACAAGCGCAACGCAGCGCGCCCGGTCGAGATGTTCAGCAAGGTGGGCAAGATCGGCCCCGCCTACTGCACCGGCGTCGGCAAGGCGATGCTCGCGTGGCTCGACGACGCCGCGCTCGAGGACGCCCTGCGCCGGCAGGCCTTCCACCGCTTCATGCCGAACACGCTGACCGATCCCCAGGCGCTCCGGGACGAGCTCGCCCGCATCCGGACCGCGGGCGTCGCCTTCGACCGCGAGGAGCACGAGCCCTGCATCATCTGCGTCGCCGCGCCGATCCTCACGGGGCGCGGCCGGATGATCGGCGCGGTCTCCGTCACCTCGACCACCGAGCGCCGCCGGCTGGACGAGCTGGCCGCGCTGGCGCCCGACCTGCGGACTACCGCCGCCGCGATCGCGGCCGAGGCGGAGTCCTGGCAATTCCCAACCGCGCTTCCCCCCGAACCCCGACAGGAGACCACAGCATGTCCGGTGTGACGCTGAGCGACGTCCGCAAGAGCTATGGCGACACCAAGGTGATCCACGGTGTCGACCTGCAGGTCGACAACGGCGAGTTCTGCGTGTTCGTCGGCCCGTCGGGCTGCGGGAAGTCGACGCTCCTGCGCATGGTCGCGGGGCTCGAGGAGACGACGGCCGGCAGCATCGCCATCGGCGGGCGCGACGTCACCCGGCTCGACCCATCCGAGCGCGGGGTCGCGATGGTATTCCAGACCTACGCGCTCTATCCGCACATGACGGTGGCCGAGAACATGGGGTTCGGCCTGCGCATGAACCGGGTGCCGAAGGCGGAGATCGACACCAAGGTGCGCGAGGCGGCCGGCATCCTTCGCCTCGACGCCCTCATGGAGCGCAAGCCGAAGGCGCTCTCGGGCGGCCAACGCCAGCGCGTGGCAATCGGGCGCGCGATCGTGCGCGGACCGGAGGTGTTCCTGTTCGACGAGCCGCTCTCGAACCTCGACGCCGAGCTGCGCGTGGAGATGCGGGTCGAGATCGCGCGGCTCCACCAGGAGATCGGCGCGACGATGATCTATGTCACCCACGACCAGGTCGAGGCGATGACGCTCGCCGACAAGATCGTGGTGCTGCGCGCCGGCCGGATCGAGCAGGTCGGCGCGCCGCTGACGCTCTACGACGACCCCGACAACGTCTTCATCGCCGGCTTCATCGGCAGCCCGAGGATGAACATGCTCGCGGGCGAGGTCGTCGGCAACGACGCTGCGGGCGTCACCGTGCGCCTCGACGGCGTCGAGGCCGACCCCTTCACGATCCCGCTCACCGGTGTCGCCGCGGCGCCGGGGGCGAAGGTCACCGTCGGCATCCGTCCCGAGCATTTCACCGTCGAAGGCTCGGCCCGGCTGCGGCTCGAGACCGACGTCGTCGAGCATCTGGGTGGCGAGTCCTACATCTATGCCCACAACCGCACCGGCCAGCGTGTGATCATCAAGACCACCGGCGTTCGCGACCAGCGATCGGGCCAGCCGGTCGCTCCGGCCTTCCATCCGGCCTCCGCGCTGCTTTTCGACACCGACGGCCTTCGCCTGCGCGGCACCGCGGTGTCCGCGCAGCCCAGCCTCGTCGCCAACTGACGAATGGCGGCGACCGAACCCTCCGAGCCCGCCCTGGTTGCGCTCGACTGGGGCACCACCTCGCTCCGCGCCTGGCTGCTCGACGGCCGCGGCCGCGTCCTCGACAGCGCCCGGGCGCCGCGCGGGGTCATGCAGGTCGCGGGGGGCGACTTCGCCGGCGCGCTCGGCGACGTCACCGCCGCCTGGCCGTCGCTGCCCGCCATCGCCGCCGGCATGGTCGGCAGCGCCCAGGGCTGGGTTGAGGCGCCGTATCTGCCGTGTCCGGCGAGCCCCGGCGACCTCGCGGGCGCGCTGGTGCAGGCGCCCGGCCGCGAGCTCTGGATCGTGCCTGGCGTCCTGCGTCCGGGTGACCGTCCCGACGTTATGCGCGGCGAGGAGACCCAGATCGCCGGGGCCCTCGCGCTGCGGCCCGACCTGGCTGCCGACGCTCGCCTCGTCCTCCCCGGCACCCACTCCAAGTGGGCGCGCGTCTCCGCCGGCCGTGTTGCGAGCTTCACCACCTACATGACCGGCGAGCTCTTCGCCGTCCTGCGCGACCATTCGATCCTCGGCCGCACGGCCGGTTCAGGTCCGGGACGCGACGGGGACGCGGCCTTCCTGCGCGGCGTCGACGCTGCCCGGAAGGCGGACGGGATCGCGCCGCTCTTGTTCTCCGCGCGGGCGCTCGTCCTGACCGGCGGCATCGCGCCGGCAGACGCCCTCGACTACCTCTCGGGCCTCTTGATCAGCGACGAGCTGCGGTCCGCCCTCGCTGAGCCGGGCGGTGCGCCGCTCCTGATCGGCGAGCCGGCGCTCTGCGCCCGTTATGCCCGTGCGCTCGCGCGCTTCGGCGTCGACGGAGCGGAGGCCATCCCGAACGCGGCTGTCGCCGGACTGTGGTGCATCGCGTCCGCGGCCGGGATCGTAAGCCCCACGAAGACGGAGGTCGCATGACGTTGCTTGCCCCCTATCTCGAGCGGCTGCCGCTGGTCGCGATCCTGCGTGGCGTGACGCCCGCCGAGGCGGTCGGCATCGGCCGCGCCCTCGTTCGCGCCGGCTTCTCGATCATCGAGGTGCCGCTCAACTCGCCCGATCCGATCGAGAGCATCCGCCGGCTCGCGTCCGACCTCGGCCCCGACACCCTCGTCGGCGCCGGAACCGTCACCGCACCCGCCGACGTCGAGGCGGTGGTCGCGGCGGGGGGCCCCCTCATCGTCCTGCCCCCCCCGGGTGTTGCGGTGAACCCCGCCGCCCAGGCGGCCGGGGCCGCCTGCACCCCCCGGATCTCCACGCCCACCCAAGGCTTCCCCGCACTC
>NZ_DAIUBO010000116.1:0-11738 GCF_036846665.1 Amaricoccus sp.
GAAGTAGTGGCGGAGCGGCCGGTAGCGGTCCGAGAGCCCCGCCGGGCGCGTGTCGTCGCCCATCGAGCCGATCGCCTCCTTGGCGTCCTCGGCCATGGGATGCAGGATCGTCTCCAGATCCTCGATCGAATAGCCCGCCGCGATCTGCCGCCGGCGCAGCTCGGCGCCCTCGTGGACCGGGCGCTCCTCGATGCCTTGGGTGACGTTCTCGAGATCGACCACCGAGGCGATCCATTCGCCGAAGGGCCGCGAGGCCGCCATGTGGTCCTTGATCTCCGCGTCATGGTAGAGCTTCTGCCCGACCATGTCGACGGCCAGCAGCTGCCCCGGCCCCAGCGCGCCCTTCTCGACCACGCTGAGGTCGTCGGTGGGCACCATGCCGGCCTCGGAGCCGGCGATCACCAGCCCGTCGCCGGTGACCACGTAGCGCATGGGCCTTAGCCCGTTGCGGTCGAGCCCGGCGCAGACCCAGCGCCCGTCGGTCATGGCCAGCGCCGCCGGCCCGTCCCAGGGCTCGATCACCGCATTGGCATAGGAATACATGTCGAGCCAGGCCTGCGGCATCTTGGTGGCGAGCTTCGACCAGGCCTCGGGCACCAGCATCGACTTGGCCATCGGCGCGATCCGGCCTGCGCGCACCAGCACCTCGAAGACGTTGTCGAGCGCCGCCGAATCGGACGAGCCGGGCGCCACGATCGGCTTGATGTCCTCGGCCAGCTCGCCGAAGTAATCCGAGCTCATGCGGATCTCGTGGCTCCTGAGCCAGTTCAGGTTGCCCTTGAGCGTGTTGATCTCGCCGTTATGCGCCAGCATCCGGAACGGCTGGGCCAGCCACCAGCGCGGGAAGGTATTGGTGGAATAGCGCTGGTGGTAGATCGCGAAGGCGCTCTCGAAGCGCTCGTCCATCAGGTCGGGATAGAAGACCGCGACCTGCTCGGCCAGCATCATGCCCTTGTAGATCATCGACCGGCAGGACATGGAGCAGATGTAGAAGTCGCGGATCGCCGATCCGGCCTTCTCGATGCGGCGGCGGATCACGTAGAGCTCGCGCTCGAAGGTCTCCTCGTCCACGCCCTTGGCGTTGGAGATCAGGATCTGCTCGATCTCGGGGCGCGTCGCATTGGCCTTCTCGCCGAGGCAGGTGATGTCCACCGGCACGTGCCGCCAGCCGTAGATGTAATAGCCCATGCGCAGGACTTCGGTCTCCACGATGGTCCGCGCCGCCTCCTGCGCGCCGAAATCCGAGCGCGGCAGGAAGATCTGGCCGACCGCCATGCGGTCGCCCTTGGGCTCGTGGCCCGTGCGCCGCACCTGGTCCTCGAAGAAGGCCGTGGGGATCTGCACATGGATGCCCGCGCCGTCGCCGGTCTTGCCGTCGGCATCCACCGCGCCGCGATGCCAGATCGAGCGCAGCGCCCGGATGCCGTTCTCCACCACCTGCCGCCGCGGCGCGCCGTCGAGCGCCACCACGAGGCCCACGCCGCAGGAATCGTGCTCCTCGCTCGGATGGTAGAGCCCCTCGGCCTTCAGCCGCGCGAATCTCGCCTCCTGTCGGGCGGCCCAGCTTTCGTCACAGGTGGTCATGGCAGCTCTCCGAGCTTGAGGTTGGTCGGAACGGCGGTCGGGCTTCCGGCGGCGCGCATGGTCATTCTCCCGCCGCGCCGGCGGCCGCACCGTCGGGCACGAACCGATGCGCCGCCTCGTATTCCGCCCGGGTGATCCGGGGATGGTCGCCGGCGAAGCCGTGCGCCTTCCAGGCCCGGTCGGCATAGATCTCGTGGTCGATCGGAAAATCCGCCGCCGCCCCGAAGGCCCCGGGCAGCAGCTCGAACACCGCGTCTTCGGCCCCTTCCCCGGTGTCGCGCATCCAGAGCGCCGATCCGCAGGTCGCGCAGAAGGCCCGCTCCGCGAAGCGCGACGAGGCATAGCGCCGGATCGGACCCATGGCGGTCACCGCCGCGGCGGGTGCCTCGAACATCATCATCGCCTGGCCCGCCCAGCGCCGGCACATCTCGCAATGGCAGACCGAGAGCAGCGGGGTCGCCGCGCGCACTTCCAGCGTCACCGCGCCGCAGAGGCACCGGCCCCGCATCATCGCACGGCCTCCATCTGGCGCGAAAAGGTCATCATCGCTGCCCTTCCATCCGGTGAGCCCATCCGTATCGCGGGCATGACCTCCGCATGGACCTCCCGTGCCACGCCGGTCACTCGGCGGCGAGCAGGGCCGAACGCTGGCCGAGCCAGTCCAGGATGCTCTCGGCCGCCTCGCGCCCGTCGCGGATCGCCCAGACCACGAGGCTCGCGCCCCGCACGATGTCGCCCGCCGCATAGACCCCCTCGAGGCTGGTGGCATGGCTGCGGAAATCCGCCTTGATCGTGCCCCAGCGCGTGACCTCCAGGCCGTCGGTGCCCCAGAGCTTTGGCAGATCCTCCGGGTCGAAGCCCAGGGCCTTGATCACCAGGTCGGCCGGTTCGGTGTAATCGGCGCCCTCGATCTCCTCGGGCCGCTGCCGTCCGGTGGCGTCCGGGGCGCCGAGGCGCATCCGCGCCACCCGCACGCCGCTGACCCGCTCCTCGCCGATGAAGCCGCGCGGCGCGGTCAGCCAGGCGAAATGCACGCCCTCTTCCTCGGCATTGGCGACCTCGCGCTGGCTTCCGGGCATGTTCGCCCGGTCGCGGCGATAGAGGCAGGTCACGCTCGCCGCACCCTGGCGGATCGCCGTGCGCACGCAATCCATCGCCGTGTCGCCGCCGCCGATCACCACCACGCGCCGGCCCTCGGCGTTCAGCGCGCCCGAATCGAAATCCGGCACCGCATCGCCGAAGCCCTTGCGGTTCGAGGCGGTCAGGAACTCGATCGCCGGCACGATCCCGTCGAGCCCCGCGCCCGGCCCCCCCAGATCGCGCGACTTGTAGACCCCGGTCGCGATCAGCACCACGTCATGGGTCTCGCGGATCTCGGCGAAGGTGACGTCCGCGCCCACGTTGCAGTTCAGCCGGAAGGTGACGCCGCCCTCCGCGAGCTGGTCGTTGCGCCGCACCACCACTTCCTTCTCCAGCTTGAAGCTGGGGATGCCATAGACCATCAGCCCGCCGGAACGGTCGTAGCGGTCGTAGACCGTCACCTGCACCCCGGCCCGGCGCAGCGCGTCCGCCGCCGCCAGCCCGCCCGGGCCGGCGCCGATGATGCCGACGCTCTCCGGGCGTTCCTCCGCCGCGGTGATCGGCTCGACCCAGCCCTCTTCCCAGGCGGTGTCGGTGATGTACTTCTCCACCGCGCCGATGGTGACGGTGCCGTGCCCGGCCTGCTCGATGACGCAATTGCCCTCGCAGAGCCGGTCCTGCGGACAGATCCGCCCGCAGATCTCGGGGAAGGTGTTGGTGGCCTGGCTGAGCTCGTAGGCCTCCCTGAGCCTTCCCTCCGCGGTCAGCTTCAGCCAGTCGGGGATGTTGTTGTGCAGCGGGCAATGGGTCTGGCAATAGGGCACGCCGCATTGCGAGCAGCGCCCCGCCTGTTCCGCCGCCTTCTCGGCCGCGAATTCGCGATAGATCTCGTGAAAATCGCCCCGCCGCTCCTCCGCGCCGCGCTTGTCCGGCATGTGGCGCGCGATCTTGACGAATTTCAGCATACGCTGTTCAGCCATTCCACTCTCCCGGTCCCCGTCCCAGACAAAGACCAATCCCTGATACCGGATCTCAAGAGCCAAGAAAAGTAAAGCTTACTGACCTATAACGACAAACTTTCGCCTCGTCAGCGAGGATGTCACGCTCCGATACGCAAACTAGGTAAAATAGCGGACCTATCGCCCCATCTTAAACCTGTGCTGCCGGGCCACTATGGTCGCCGGCGGTGATTCGGCCTGCCGCGAGGATACATGCCGCTGTTCCAGCTCTCCATCCTCGCGCTCGTGCAGGGCATCACCGAGTTCCTGCCGATCTCGTCCTCGGGACATCTGATCCTGCTGCCCTGGGCGCTCGGAACCGCCGACCAGGGGCTGGTGATCGACGTTGCCGTGCATGTGGGCACCCTCGGCGCCGTGATGCTCTTCTTCCGCCAGGACGTCGCCCGGATCTTCCGCGGCACGATCCACCTTCTGACCGGCCGGCGAACCCCCGAGGCCGCCTTCGCCGGCCTCATCGCGATCGCGACCGTCCCGGTGGTTCTGGCCGGGTTCCTTTTCAAGATCACCGGGCTCGAACAGGCCATGCGCTCGGTCGCGCTGATCGGCTGGACCATGCTCGGCTTCGGGATATTCCTCTACTGGGCCGACCGGCGCGGCCCCTCCACCCGGACGATCGCCGACTGGCGCCTGCGCGATGCGATCGTGATGGGGCTCTGGCAGGCGGTGGCGCTGGTTCCCGGAACCTCGCGCTCCGGCATCACCATCACCGCGAGCCGCCTGCTCGGCTTCCGCCGCGAGGACGGCGCGCGGATCTCCATGCTGATGTCGATCCCGACCATCATCGCCTCCGGCACCCTGCTCGCCACGGACGTGGTCGGCCAGGCCAATTGGGCCGTGGCGAAGGACGCCGCGATCGCCGCATTGCTCGCCTTCGGCGCCGCCTATGTCGCGCTCGGCCTGATGATGCGCCTCCTGCGCAGCATCAGCTTCACGCCCTATGTGGTCTATCGGGTGGTCCTGGGGATCGTGCTGCTCGCCATCGCCTACGGCTGAGCCCGGCTTCCGCGCAGCGCAGGGCCAGCCGCCCCGCTGACGGCGACGCGCGACGGGGACCTAGCCTTCGCGAAGGTTCCGCGCCGAGGCGGTGATCGCGTCGAACTGGCCATGCGGCCGGTAGGCATAGAGGTAGTCCTCGAGCACCGCCTCCATCGCGGTCGGCACGATGCCAAGCGCCTCGAAGCCGCGCGCATCCGGCGCCACGACATTGTCGCGGGCGAGCAGGCGGACCTGGTCGGAGGTCAGCAGGGTGTTGGTGAAGAGCCCGAAGCTCCAGCGCTGCACCAAGTCGAGCATCGCGCCCTGGAACCGCGCCACCCGGAAGGGCAGCGACACCAATATGCGCCGCCGCTCGATCAGCCGCAGCATGCGCTGCATCAGCCCGTGGAAGGACTCCACCTCCGGGCCGCCCAATTCGTAGATGCCCGGCGCCACCTCCTCGGTCGCCGCCTTGACCGCCGCGGCCGCCACGTCGTCGACATAGACCGGCTGGAACCGCGTCTTGGCGCCGACGAGCGGCAGCACCGGCGACAGGCGCGCCATGGCGCCGAAGCGGTTGAAGAAATCGTCGTCGGTCCCGAACATGATCGAGGGCCGCAGGATCACCGCGCCCGGAAAGGCCTCGGCCACCGCCGCCTCGCCCGCCGCCTTGCTGCGGGCATAGTCGCTGTCGCTCTCCGCATCGGCGCCGATCGCGGAGATCTGGACCAGCCGGCCCACACCCTCTTCCCGGGCGATGCGCGCGACCCGCGCCGCACCCTCGCCCTGAACCGCGTCGAAGAGCTGCTTCCCGGTCTCGACCAGGATGCCGACGCAATTGATCACCGCATCGGCGCCCTCGATCGCCCGGCGCGTGGATTCCTCGTCGCGGACATTGGCCTGCACGGGCTCGACCTGCCCGACCACGCCATAGGTCCGCACGAAGAGCGCCTCGTTCGGCCGGCGCACGGCGACCCGCACCCTCCAGCCTGCGCGGGCCAGTCGCTGGGTCACGTAGCGGCCGAGAAAGCCGGAACCGCCGAAGACGGTCGCGATCGGGGTGGGATTCTTCAGGCTCGTCACGGGGCATCTCCTGACGCGGACGTCTTCCAGATAGAACGATCCGGCCGCCCGAGACAAGTCCGAGCCCTCGGGGCCAGGGCGATCGCTCGAAGGCGAGGGGGATTCCGGCACGGGGTTTGCCGCAATTCATGGGAAGGCTCGAGGCTCGGGAGGCTTCCCATGCCCGGCAAGGCGCTGCGCGACCACGTCTCGGCCCGCGGCGGCCCGCGGCAGGCGTGGACGGCGGCCTGGCCGCCGCCGGGGATCCTGCTGGTCGTGCTCCGCGGCACGCCGGCCGGAGCGGAGGACGTCGTCGAGATCGCGCGCTGGGGGCGGCAGGGGCTCGGGCTTCCCCGTACCCTGCTGCCTTCCTGCAGGGCGAGACCACCACATCCGAGGCGCTGACGCCTGGGGACCACGCCATCCCGCTGCAGGGGGTCTCGATCATTCTGCTGGGCCCGGGATCGACTGTCAGCCACGACGCGCTGCGGCTGCTGGCCCATGCATCCGCCCGAGAACGTCGAGCGGATCACGCGCAAGCTGGCCGGCGAGGCGCTTTCGCGGCAGGGCATCATCCCGGCGATGATCGAGCGCATCGAGGCCCTGATCGAAGGACGCGACCCCTGATGCCCCTGACGATGATCGTGACCCGCGACGTCGAGGCGCGCTACCGGAGCTTCCTGGCCTCGGTCATGCTCGGGACGCCCGGCACCTATGTCGCGCCCGACATGACCGCAGCCGTGCGTGACCGGGTCTGGACGGCCATGACCGATTGGTGGAAGGCCCTAGGCGGGGGCTCGCTGGTGCTGGTCTGGAGGGACGGGACCGCCGTCGGCGCCCTGCGGATGGAGACGCTCGGCGAGCCGCCCAAGGTCATCGTCGATGCAGACGGGGTCCTGCTCGTCAAGCGGAAGTGGCCCCGCGCATCACTCGCCTGCTTGCTCTTCGACATCGTTGCGTTTTCGCACCCTTGCCGACCAGAGATTCCCCCGTGCCCAAGGGGTAGCGCCACGCCGGTTGCCAGAGTTGGGGAAAGGCGCCGCGAAGCCTTGCCGCCTGCGGGATCAGGCCTTGCCGATCGAATTCCAGTCCACCCGCAGGTCCTCCCGGAAGGCGAAGCGCACGAGGTGCCCCCCTACGATCTCCTCGAGCCGTCCCACGTCCTTGGCCGTGGCTGCCGTGAGGCGGAGGGTCAGGGTGTTCGAGCCCGGTTCGGCTTCGAGGGTGCAGGCGCCCATCGGGAATCCGATGTGACACTGCCGCTCGTCGCCCTGGACCGGGACCTTGTGGCCGAAATGCTTGGACAGCTGCTGCAGGTAGCGTCCGGCCTTCTCGGTCCTGACGATCGCCTCGGAAACATGCTTCGAGATGGTGCTGCCCATTTGAATACCCCTCCTGACCAATGGCTTGGCGCGCCAGCCGATCGCCTGGTCCGACCGCCTGGCTGACGAGGATGCCTATACCTGACAAGAACTGTCAAATAATTTCGCGCGGGCCGGATCCACGCTGCCGGCCGCATGCGCGATCCGTGCACCACCCATGCACCGGCGGCGGCGCGCAGGAAAGTTAGCGGGCCGGGGGCGAAGCGGTTGCCCGGCAGGTCAATAGTCGATAAGAAGAGTCGGGTATCCGCAGGCAGCATGGCCGAACCCTCGGCGCGACCCAGAGGCGGGAATACTCCGGGCGGTGGGCCCGGGGCGCCTGAATTGGAAGTCCGGGGGCCAGCGGATGAACCTGTCGAGCATTCTTGTCTCGGAGCTCTATGTGCGCGAGCGCGGGCGGCTCGGCCGCATCGGCACGGCGATCACGGCGGACGCGCGCGAGGCGGAGGACGTGGTCCAGGACGTCTTCGTGCGGCTGCTCGCGGGCGCGGTCGAGCCGCGGGGCGAGGGGCTTCTCGTCCGGATGGCGCGCAATCTCGCCATCGACCGGCTCCGCCGCCGCCGCCACCGCGAGGCGGCGCGGCCCGCCGTCGCGGCCGCCTCGGCAACCGAGACGCCCGATCCCGAGGCGGCGCTGGCGGCCCGCGAGGAGCTGCGCGGCCTGGTCAAGATGCTGACCTCCATGCCGGAGCGGCGGCGACGGACCTTCCTGATGAGCCGCCTCGACGGGATGCCGCAGGCGGAGATCGCCCGCGACCTGGGCGTATCGCTCAGCACGGTGGAGAAGGACCTGCGGGCGGCGCTCGATATCTGCCTCGCCTGGAAGCGGGAACACGAGGGCCGATGATCGCCGGCCCCTGACGTGGTAGAAGCCACCCGAAATGGCAGCCCAACCAACATCACAGGCGCGAATGGACCGGGAGGCGGCGGCCTGGGTGGTGCGGCTCGGCAGCCCGGCGCTCGACGACGCGGACCGGCTGGCGTTCAGGGAGTGGCTCGACTCCGATCCGGCGCACCCGGATGCCTTCGCGGCGGCGGGGAGGCTCTGGCACGCGCTCGAGGCGCCGGCCGCGGCGCTGGCGGCGGCCGAGCGCGGGCGCAGGCGCGGCCGCCGCCGCCTCGCCATGGCGGCCGCAGCCTGCCTGCTGCTTCTGCTCGCGGGCGGGATTCTGCTGCGCGATCCGCCGGACCATGCCACGGATCCCGGCACCCAGGCCACGGTCGCGCTGGCCGACGGCAGCCGAATGACGCTCGACGGCGATTCGGCGGCCGAGGCCGCCGTCGATGCCGAATCGCGACGGGTGACGCTCCTGCGCGGGCGGGCGTTCTTCGAGGTGACGCCGGATGCGACGCGACCCTTCGTCGTCATGGCCGGCGGCGTCGAGACGATCGTGCTCGGCACCGCCTTCGCGGTGGAGCGGCAGGGCGGCGCGGTGGCGGTGGTCGTCGAGCATGGCCGGGTCGCGGTGCGCGAGGCCCATGCCCAGGTCGAACTGGCCGACGGCGAGATGGTGGAGGCATCCGCCGGGGCGCTGGGCGCGCCCGGGCCGGCGGCCCTCGCGTCCGCGCTCGCCTGGCGGCGCGGGCTCCTGGCCTTCGAGGACCGGACCCTCGCCGAGGTCGCCGCCGAACTCGACCGGGCGGACGGCGGCCGGGTCGTGATCCCGCAGGCCGGGGTGCGTGCGCTGCGGCTCTCCGGCGTGTTCCGCAAGGACGACCCGGCGGCGCTGCTCGACGCGCTCGAATCGGGGCTCGGCCTGCGGACGGTGCGCCTGGGCGTTGCGACCCTGATCTATCGGTAGAGCCGGCGTGCGCAAAGCATCGCCCTCCCATGCCGTGCCCCGCGGACGAGGCGGGCGCTACGGCAGGGTGAGCGACTTCACCCAGATGTATCGGCCGCCGAAGCCGCGGTCGATCTCGCCCATGATGCGAACCCGCGTCGCGGGCTCGACCTGCTGCCCGGCGAAGGTGCGCGCCGGAATCTCGACCCGGATCTCGCCGGTGGCGTCGGCGAACCGATAATAATCCTCCCGCAGATGCGCGACGACGTTGCCCTCGAGGGTCACGTAGCTTCCGACGCGCGCATTCTGGACCTCCGCGACCGTGGACGGCGTGCCCTGGACGCTGGGTCCGGTGAACTGGGCAGCAGCCGGGGCGGCGGCCGCGACGAGGATCGCGGCGAGTATCTTGCGTCGATCAGGCATCCGTACCTCCGTCGTGCGGGCCACACTGCAGCAGCGGGACAATCCCGTTCGCATCATCCGGCCCGGAGGCGGTCGTTGCAACCTCTTCGCGATGACGCGCGTCGGCGGGGATGCGCCGATCCGCCACCGGCCCGGCAGGCGCGTTACGGGTTTGCCGTCTCCGCGCGTCCTTGGACCTGAAGACCGCGCGGGAGCGCGGCAATCCGGGGACAGTTGACATGGCGATACTTCGATCGCGCCCGAGCGGCGCCTCACTGCTCGCGCTCGGCCTGGCGCTGGCGTTGCCCGCGGGCGTCCGGGCGCAGGGCGCGGCCGGGGCGGCCGTCGCCTTCGATATTCCGGCTCAGCCGATGATGGCGGCGCTGGCGGATTTCACCGCCGCGACCGGCGTGCAGGTGATCGCGCCGGGCGGCGGGATCGGCGGGACCTCGGCGCCGGTCTCGGGCCCGCTGCGCCCGGAGGCGGCGCTCGGGCAGCTGCTGGCCGGGTCCGGGTATTCGTTCAGCTTCACCGGGCCGCAGACGGTGGTGCTGTCGGCGACGGCGACGGCGGCGGAAACGGCCGGGGACGGCGGGCTGCTGCTCGGCCCGATCCTCGTCACCGGCGCGACCGGGGTCGACGTGCCGGGCGCGAGCCAGGTGGTGATCGGTCCGCAGGACATCGAGCGGCTGGCGCCGCGCGATCTCGCGGATCTCTTCCGGATCACGCCCTCGGTCTCGGTGGGCAGCTCGATCCCGATGTCGCAGAAGCTCTATGTCAACGGTGTCGAGGAGACCAACCTTGCCGTCTCGATCGACGGGGCGCGGCAGAACAACCGCATCTTCCACCACAATTCGACCAATGTCATCGACCCGGCGCTGCTGGCGCAGGCCCGCGTCGAGGCGGGCGTGGCGCCGGCGGATGCCGGGCCGGGGGCGCTCGGCGGCGCGGTGACCTACGAGACCATCGACGCGCGCGACCTGCTCGGCTTCGAGGCCGGGATCGGGGCGCGCTCCTACAACACCTTCGACTTCAACGGCAATGTCGCGACCAGCGCCTTCACCGCCTACGGGATGCGCGACGGCTTCGAGCTGCTCGCCTCGGTCAATGTCGGCAAGGGCAACGATTTCGAGGACGGCGACGGGAACATCGTCGACGGCAGCGAGACGGACTTCATCTCGAGCCTGGTCAAGGGCGCCTGGGAATCGGAGGAGGGCCACCGGTTCGAGCTCGGCTACGAGCGGGTGGCGGACGATGCCGACCGGCCGTTCCGCGCCAACATCACCAGCGTCGGCTTCAACGACGGCCTGCGGCAATACGACATCACCCGCCAGAACCTGGTCTTCACCTATACCGACGAGAGCCCGGAGGGCTGGCGCGACCCGCGGGTGGTGATCGGCTATGCGCAGACCGAGCTCAGCGTGCCCGACCCATGGGGCAGCGAGGGCGAGACCGGCAGCCTTTCGGGGCGGATCGAGAACGAGTTCGCCCTCGGGCTCGGGACCGTGGTGGCGGGCGTCGACGCCTATCGCGACGAGGCGACCTATTCGGATCCCGACTATTCGGCGACGGAGACGGGACGCAATTTCGGGCTCTACGCCCAGGCGCGGCTGGAGCCCTTCGAGCGGACCCGGATCGGGATCGGCGGGCGCTACGATTTCCATCGGCTCGAAGGGGTGAACGGCGCGACCTGGGACGATTCGGGCTTCTCGGGCAATATCGGCGGCGAATACGACCTCACCGACGGGCTGACGGTCCGGGCCGCCTATTCGCATGTCTGGGCCGGACCGTCGCTGGCCGAGAACTTCCTGATGAACCCGGACTGGGACTATGCCGACGACCCGCAGCCGATGACGGCGAACAACGTGACGGCCGGCTTCGCCTATTCCCGCGACGCCTTCCTGTTCGAGGCGAACTGGTTCCGCACCGATCTCGACGACGTGCGCACCGCGACCTGGACGAACGGCGCGGAGAGCCGCGACCTGACCTCGGAGGGATTCGAGCTCGCCGCCGGCTACGCCTGGGCGGACGGGCAGGTCCGGGTGGGCTACACCGACACCGATGTCGAGATCGACGGGCTGGTGGCCGACAGCTATCTCGGCAACTACCTCGGGGTGCCCGCCGGGCAGGCCTTCGTCGTCGACGCGACCCACAGCTTCCCCGCCCACGGCCTCACCCTCGGCGGCGACGCCGAATTCGGGCTGGAGAACGACGACACCGAGGCGACGGAAGGCGGGCGGGCGCTGCCGTCCTATCAGGTGGTCAATGTCTTCGCCGAATACGAGCCGGCCGCGCTGCCGACGGTCACGCTGCGCGCCGAGGTGCGCAATCTCTTCGACCGGCAGTATTCGGCACGCTCGACCTACGGCCAGGACTTCGTGGACGTCACGCCGCTCGCCGAGCCGGGCCGGTCCTTCGTCCTCGCGGCGGTCGCGCGCTTCTGACCGGGGCGC
>NZ_DAIUBO010000117.1:0-11696 GCF_036846665.1 Amaricoccus sp.
GTCGGCATCCTCCGGCCTTCCACCTCCAGCAGCTCGAAGAGCAGCCCGCCGGTGATCGGCGCCGCTTCCGCGAGGCGCACCGTCACGCGCTGGCCGAGGCCGAGGACGCGGCCCGAGCGCTCGCCGGTCAGGGTCTGGCTCTCGGCATCGTGGCGGAAATACTCCGTCCCGAGCGAGGAGATCGGGATCAGCCCGTCGGCCCCGGTCTCGTCGAGCCGCACGAAGAGGCCGAAGCGGGCGACGCCGGCGATCGTGCCCTCGAACTCGCTGCCCACCCGGTCGGCGAGCCAGGCGGCGATATAGCGGTCGGTGGTGTCGCGCTCGGCCATCATCGAGCGGCGCTCGGTCATCGAGATATGCTCGCCCGTTTCCTCGAGCGCCGCCTCTTCCTCGTGGCTCAGCCCGTCGTCGCCCCAGCGATGCGCCCGGATCAGCGCCCGATGCACGACCAGATCCGCGTAGCGGCGGATCGGCGAGGTGAAATGGCCGTAGCGCGGCAGGTTAAGCCCGAAATGCCCGAAGTTCTCCGGCGCGTAATAGGCCTGGGTCATGGCGCGCAGCACGCTCATGTTGATCATTTCCGCATGCTCGGTGCCCGCGACGCCGTCGAGCAGGCGGTTGAGATGCGCGGTCTTGAGCACCTGGCCCCTCGCCAGCGTCAGGCCGACCGAATCGACGATCTCGCGCAGCGCCTCGAGCTTCTCCGGGCTCGGCTCCTCGTGGACGCGGTAGAGCAGGCGGAGCTTCTTCGCCTCCAGCGTCTCGGCGGCCGCGACATTGGCGAGGATCATGAATTCCTCGATCACCCGATGCGCATCGAGCCGCTCCCGGAACGCGACCGAGATCACCTTGCCCTCCTCCGAGAGCAGGATGCGCCGTTCCGGCAGGTCGAGGTTCAGCGGCTGGCGCTGGTCGCGGGCGCGATGCGCCGCGCGCCAGGCCGCCCAGAGCGGCGCGATGACGCTTTCCGCGAGCGGCTCGGTGGTGGCGTCGGGCCGGCCCGACGCCGCGGCCTGGGCTTGGGCATAGGTGAGCGAGGCGGCGGAGCGCATCAGGGCGCGGGCGAAGCGATGCGACCTCTTGTGGCCGTCGGCATCGAGCACGATGCGCACGGCGATGCAGGGCCTTTCCTCGCCCTCGTGCAGCGAGCAGAGCCCCCCCGACAGGGCTTCGGGCAGCATCGGCACCACCCGGTCGGGAAAATAGGTGGAATTGCCCCGCCGCCGCGCCTCGCGGTCGAGCGCGGATCCGGGCGGCACGTATTGCGCCACATCCGCGATCGCCACCCAGACCACTTGGCCGCCCGCATTGGCCGGGTCGTCGTCGGGCGCGGCATGCACCGCGTCGTCGTGGTCGCGGGCATCCGCGGGGTCGATGGTGACGAAGGGCAGATGCCGCAGATCCTCGCGCGCGCCGAGCGAAACGGGGCGCGCCGCCTCCGCCTCGGCTAGCGCGTCCTCGGGAAAGTCGTCGGGGATCCCGTGCTCGTGGATCGCGATCAGCGAGACCGAGCGCGGCGCGGAAGGATCGCCGAGGCGGGCGATGATGCGCGCGCGCGGCAGCCCGTGGCCGCGCGCATCGCCGCTCTGCTCGGCCTCGACCAGCTCGCCCTCGCGCGCCCCGGCGCGGTCGCCGGCCGCCACCTGCCAGTCCCGGTCGATCTTCTTGTCGATGGCGGCGATCCGTCCGCCCGCTTCGCCCTCGTGATAGATGCCGATGATCCGCTTCGGCCCCATGCCGATCCGGCGGATCACCCGCGCCGCCAGCGGCGCCTCGCCCCCGCCACCGTCCTGCAGCCGGGCGAGCAGCCGGTCGCCCTCGCCGAGCGCCGGGTCGTCCCTGCGGCTGTGCAGCAGGATGCGCGGCCGCGGGGCCTCGGCATCCCATTCAGCCGGTTCCGCCCAGAGATCGCCCATGGCATCGGCGCCGGTGACCCGCAGCACCAGCACGGGCGCCAGCTCGCCCGTGGGGCGCAGCCGCCTGCGGCGCTTCCCGATCAGCCCGTCCTCGGCCATGCGCGCGAGCATCTGCTTCAGCGCGACCCGCGCCGCGCCCTTGAGCCCGAAGGCGCGCGCGATCTCCTTCTTGCCGGTCTGGGTGGGATTGTCGCGCAGGAAGGCGAGGATCTGCTCGGGCGTCGGAAGCGGCTTCATGCGCGCCGAGTATCACGGGCCGCGGCGCGCGGCACGCGGAATCTCCCGCGATGCCGCAACCCCGCCCGAGGGTGACGATGCCATGCTTCCGATCGTCTGCCGGAATACTGCCCGAGTCCGGGTTCCCGATCCGACGGCGAATCGGTCATCGGATTTCGGACATCCCCGGACTCACGGCGACAGGGCCGGCGTGGGAACGGATCGATGCCGCTCATGGACAACGCCTGCCGCGGGGCCGCACTCGGCAAGAGATCGGATGGTCGCGGCCTTCGTCTCGGCGTCGGCTCGCCGACCTGGAGGCTCTGGCAGATGACCCGCGCCCGCCGGGCCGCGGCGAAGGCGATCCTCGCGCGCGGTCCTTGTGGCCCGGAGCGATCGGGACGCACCCCGGTCGTCGCCCCGCGCCGGACGAACGGCCGACCCAGGATCATCGGCTTGCGCCTTGGACGGGCCGCGGGAGCGACCCTGCCGCCTCGGGCAGGTCCGGCATCGAGGGGCCTACGGGACCGGGGACGCCCTCTTGGCCAGCCGCATGTGGCGGATGAAGGCGGCAACGAAGATCGCGGTCATGAGGAGGATGATCGTCGGGGCAGGGGCGCTGTCGAGAAAGAAGCTCAGATAGACGCCGCCGAGCATCGCCGCGAGGCAGACGAGGCAGGCGACCGCGAGCATGCGGCCGAAGCTCCGCACCGTCAGGAAGGCGACCGCCCCGGGGGCGATGAGGAGGCCGACGGCGAGGATCAGGCCGGTCGCCGTGAGCGTGGCGACGATGGTGAGCGACAGGATGGCGAGGAGCCCGTAATGGAGAAGGCGGACCGGCAGGCCGGAGGCGCGCGCCTGCGCCGGGTCGAAGGCGTGGAGCATCAGATCCTTCCACTTCAGAAGCAGCGCCGCGGTGACGGCGAGGGCGATCGAGCCGGCCGTCCAGAGGTCGTGCGCGCCGACGCCGAGCATGTTGCCGAAGAGGATATGGTCGAGATGCACCTCCGAGGTGATCGAGGTGTAGAGCACGATCCCGAGGCCGAACATGCCGGAGAAGACCACCCCCATGACCGTGTCCTGCTTCACCCGGCTGTTCGAGGAAAGGTAGCCGGTGGCGAGGGTCGTGACCATGCCGGCTCCGAAGGCGCCGAGCAGAAGGGGGAAGCCGAGGACATAGGCGAGCACGATGCCGGGGAGCACCGCGTGGCTGACCGCGTCGCCCATCAGCGCCCAGCCCCTGAGGACGAGGAAGCAGGAGAGCAGCGCCGTCGGAACGGCGACGATGGCGCCGATCAGGAAGGC
Organism: Amaricoccus sp.; assembly: GCF_036846665.1. Lineage (NCBI taxonomy): Bacteria > Pseudomonadati > Pseudomonadota > Alphaproteobacteria > Rhodobacterales > Paracoccaceae > Amaricoccus > Amaricoccus sp. The sequence continues at coordinate 3,438 of NZ_DAIUBO010000117.1, forward strand.
GTTCTGCATGAAGCCGAACTGGAACGGCAGAACGAGGGTCTCGATCATGCCGCGGCTTCCGTGCGCAGCGCCGCGGCGGCGCGGGCGCGGGCGGCACGCAGCCCGTGCTTCGGCGCCCAGACGAAGGCGGCGAGGAAGACCAGCGTCTGAAGGCAGACGATGATCCCGCCGGTCGCGCCGTCGAGGAAGTAGCTCGCGTAAGCGCCGACGAAGCTCGTCACCGTGCCGATGACGACCGAAAGCGCGATGAGCCGGGGGAAGCGGTCGCAGAGGAGATAGGCGGTCGCACCCGGCGTCACGACCATGGCGATGACGAGAAAGGCGCCGACCGTCTGCATCGCCGCGACGACGCAGGCGGACAGCAGGACGAAGAAGACGCCCTTGAGCAGGCTCGGGCGCAACCCGATCGAGCGGGCATGCGCCTCGTCGAAGAAGACGACCATCAGATCCTTCCACTTCGCCAGCAACACGCCGAGCGATACGACGCCGATGATGGCGAGCTGGAGCGTGTCCTGCGGCGTGATCGCGAGGATGTTCCCCATGGTGATCGTCTGGAGCGAGATCGCCATCGGATTGACCGAGACCATGAACAGGCCGAGGCCGAAGAAGGAGGTGAAGATGATGCCGATCACCACGTCGACCTTGAGGCCCGAGCGTTCCGAAAGGAACAGCATCGCCGCCGCCGCGAGCCCTCCCGCGAGGAAGGCGCCGAGCGCGAAGGGCAGGCCGAGCATGTAGGCGCCGGCGACGCCGGGCACGACCGCATGCGAGAGCGCGTCGCCGATCAGCGACCAGCCCTTGAGCATGAGATAGGCGGAGAGGAAGGCGCAGACGCCGCCGACCAGCGCCGAGACCCACATGGCGTTGGTCATGTAGCCGTAGCCGAATGGCTCGAGGAGCAGGGTCATCGCGTCGCCGCCTTCTCATGGACCTTCTCATGGACGCGAGTCCGGTCGCCGTACCGGACCAGCGGCCGCTCGTCGTCGGTGAGGATCGAGACCTGGCGCGGATCGTCGTCGTCGTGGAGCGCCGCGCCGCTCAGGGTGAAGTGGCGCAGCACCCCGCCGAACGCCCGCTCGAGATTCGCCTGGGTGAAGGTGGTCTCGGTCGGACCATAGGCGAGGACTGTATTCCTGACGAGGACGACGCGATCGCAGAACTCGGGCACCGAGCCGAGGTTGTGGGTCGAGACGAGCATGACCCGGCCCTCGGCGCGGAGCTCGCGCAGGAGGGTGACGATCTGCTCCTCGGTCGTCACGTCGACGCCGGTGAAGGGTTCGTCGAGCAGGATGAGCTGGCCGTCCTGGGCGAGGGCGCGGGCGAGGAAGACACGCTTGCGCTGCCCACCCGAGAGCTCGCCGATCTGGCGCCGGCGGAAGTCCTGCATCCCGACGCGGGCGAGGGCGGCGTCGACCGCGGCGCGGTCGGCGGGCGCGGGCAGGCGGAGGAAGCCCATGTGGCCGTAGCGGCCCATCATGACCACGTCCTCGACGAGGACCGGAAAGGTCCAGTCGACCTCCTCCGCCTGGGGGACATAGGCGACGAGGTTGCGTTTCAGGGCCTCCGCGACGCTCATGCCGAGCACGCGGATCTCGCCCTGCGCGGCGGGGACGAAGCCCATGATCGCCTTGAAGAGCGTCGACTTGCCGGAGCCGTTGACGCCGACGAGCGCGGTGACGGTGCCGCGCGGGATCTCGAAGGACGCATGGCGGAGGGCGGTCAGGCCGGTGCGGTAGGTGACCGTCACGTCCCGGGCGAGGATGCCGCCGCTCGGGCCCGCTTCCTCGCGGGGGTCGGGGGATGTGGTGATGGCGCGCATGCTGCCGTCCTTGCCTGCCGTTCCATGGCCGACCTTCGCTGCGCAGGCTGCGCAGCGAAGGCGGAGAAGCTGACCGACCCGCTCAGTTGATTCCCGCTGTCAGCCCGTTGGCGAGGGTCCCGGACGTCACCTTCAGGAGGTCGAGATAGGTCGGCACCGGTCCGTCGGGCTCCGAAAGGCTGTCCACGTAGAGGACGCCGCCGTAATGCGCCCCGGTCTCGCGGGCGACCTGCTGCGCCGGGGCGGTGTTGACCGTGCTCTCACAGAACACCGCCGGGATCTGGTGCTCCCTGACGCCGTCGATGACGGCGCGCACCTGCTGCGGCGTCCCCATCTGGTCGGCATTGATCGGCCAGAGGAAGAGCTCCTGCATGTCGAGGTCGCGCGCGAGGTAGCTGAACGCACCTTCGCAGCTGACCAGCCAACGGCGGTCTGCGGGGATCTGCGCGATCTTCGTCTTGAGAGGCTCGATCGTCTCGAGGAGCGCCCGCTTGTAGGCCTCGGCATTCCGCCGGTAGTCGTCGGCATGCGCCGGGTCGTGTTCGGAGAAGGCCTCGGCGATGTTGTCGATATAGACCTCCGCCGAGGTGAGCCCCATCCAGGCGTGGGGGTTCGGCTTGCCGTCGTACTCGCCGCCGCTGATCGGGATCGGCGCGATCCCCTCGGAAACCGTGACGGAGGGAACGTCGCGGAGGTTCGTCAGGAACCTCTCGAACCAGCGTTCGAGGTTCAGGCCGTTCCACAGGATCAGGTCGGCGCCCTGCGCCCGCACGATGTCCTGCGGGGTCGGCTCGTATCCGTGGATCTCGGCGCCGGGCTTCGTGATCGACACCACCTCGGCCTTGTCGCCCGCGACGTTGCCCGCGATGTCCGCGAGCACGGTGAAGGTCGTCACCACCTTCATCCTTTCCTCGTCGGCCGTGGCTGCCCCCGCCAGCAGCGCCGAGAGCGTCACCGCGCCGAGAAGGCGCGTCATGGCTCCATGCATCCCTTGGATCCCCTTTTCCGTCGCTTTCGATGGCATGATCGTAAATGCGATGCAGTCGCACAAGTCAACTGCAAATGCGACGCTTTCGCAATATGGATAGCGCTGGAGACGGTCTCACAGATCGAAGCGGAGAATGGATGCCGGCGCAGGCGACGGCGTTTGCTCAGGCGCTGCGCGACGCGGGCTTGCGTGCAGCCGCGCAGCACATGCTGCTGTCGCGCCTGACGGGGGCCGGGGACCATCCGGACGCTGCCGGCTCTCGCGGAGGTCGGACTGGTCCGCAGGATCCGCCTCGAAGGGCCGCAGGCGCGGTACGAGGCCCCACCCGCCCCGGCGCAGGAGCGCCCGGTCGACATCGACAGGGGGAGGTGGCCGAGATCGCGAGCGACGAAATCATGCGGCGTCGACATGAGCGCGCCCCCGACCGAGGCGAATCCGTACCGACCGATGCCCCGTGGATGCTGCGATCGCAAGCAGGTTCGACCCGGCGCGGAAATCGGGTCCATCGCGGCGGGCCCGCGGCGATTCAGACGATCCGGCTTGTCAGGAATGCCCAGCTGCGCAGGTCGCGCAGGGCCTTCGCCGTCGCGGCAAGGGCGAGGCCGCAGAGCGCCGCCTTCGAGACCGTCCCCATCGTGCCCTCGACCAGCATGGCGTGCACGACGCTGCAGGCGACGACCACCGCCGCGAAGGCCGTGTGGGCAAAGCGCCAGAGGCGGGGCCGCAGGCGCAGACGCCGGCGCAGCCCGGCCAGGAGCGCGGCGGCGAAAAGGGCCCACATCGCGATCACGCCCCAGGCGGAGAAGGGCGTCGGCGAGGTGAAGGTGAGCGCGTCGATCACGTCCGGCGGGCTGGTCGCCCAGAGCCCTCCCACATGCACGAGGATCGCCCCAACCAGCGCCGCCCCGGTCCAGCGGTGCAGGCGCCGGCCACGCGGCAGGCGCAGCCCCGGCAGATACCCCGCCGCCAGCAGCGGCTGCAGGAGGAGCAGCGCCATCGCGACGACCCCGGCGAGGCCGGCCAGGATGTAGACAGGGCCTCGCCAGGCCAGCAGCGGGCTCGTCGCGGCGACCCCGATAGGCAGAAGCATCGCCATGCCCAGGGCGGCCCAGGCGAGGGCTGCACGGGCCGGGCCCATTCCGGTCAGACCGGCTGCAGCACGAAGTCGGCGCTGAGGGTGGTTTCCCGCGCACTCCGCATCACCGGGCGCAGGAAGACCGTCTCGAACTCGCCGCTGTCATAGGCGAGATGGCCATGCGGCTGACCGAAGGCGGGCACGATCTGCGGCATCTCCAGCCGGAATGCCCCATTGGCATCGGTCAGGGTCGCGCCGTGGCTCTGGGGGTCGCGCTCGTGACCCTCGGTGGTATGCGCCCAGATCTGGATGCGCACGCCCCGCAGCGGTGCGCCGTCCCCGGCGCGGCGCACGGTGCCCGTCATCCAGAAGCCGCCGCCGCCGATCCGCTCGACGATGGGCGCGCCGGGGAGGTAGTTGTTGGAGCCGCCGCGCATCGACGGCGTGGGCGCGAGGCCCCGCGCGCGGGCGGGAACGAGGACGCCCGAGACGCCGGTGACGAGCACGAGCCCGAGAGCGGCCTGGGCCGCGAGAACGGTGCGGCGGCACGGGTGTTTCTGAATCATCGCGATCCCTCCTGCCATGCCCCCGGGCCAGCCGCCTTTCGGCCGCGCCCGCAGGGTCCGGAATGGCGTCGGACCATCGCCCTCGCTCGACAGTCTACGCCGCAATGGGGCTGCGAAGAAGCGCACCCCACGGGATCGTGATGGCCCTGGGTGGTCCTTCGCCCCGGATGGTCGCCCGCATCCCAACCGCCGGTGCCACCAGCCGCAGCGCCGCCATCGCCATCGAAGGCAAGGCCCGCCAAGGCTCGAAGAAGAAACTTGACATAATTAGTCAAGAATGGCTAGCAGCATCGCCAACGGCAAGCGTCCCAGCCATCCGCGAGGTCCCGCCGCCGTCCGAGGGAAGCCTGGGTGGGGGACTGAACGTGAGATACGCAATGGCGGCCGCCGCCGCGACTCTGCTGGCGTCGTCCGCAGCGGCGCAGGAGAGCTTCGTGCTCGATCCGATCCTGGTGGTATCCGCGGCCCGCGACGCGCGGCCGCTGCTCGACACCCCGGTCGCGGCTTCCGTGATCGAGGGCGAGGCCCTGGCGGTGAAGCAGGCCACCGACTTCCAGGAACTGATCGGCGACGCGCCGGGCCTGACGATCGAGGGCGGACCGCGCTCGATGGCGCAGGAGCCCAACATCCGCGGCTTCCAGAACGACCAGATCGTGCTCAGGCTGGACGGCGGGCGCTTCAACTTCGACCAGGCCCACCGCGGGCGCTTCTTCATCGACCCCGACCTCGTCGAGCGCGTCGAGATCATCCGCGGCGGCGGCTCGACCCTCTACGGCTCGGGCGCGCTCGGCGGCGTCATCGCGCTCGAGACCCGCGACGTGGACGACATCCTCGCGCCGGGCGACGATTTCGGCGGCCGGCTGCTCGGCGGCTATTCCTCGAACGGCGAGATCGGCCAGGCCAGCGCCAGCCTCGCCGGTCGCAGCGGCGATGTCGACGCCCTCGGCTACATCGGCTGGCAGCCCATGGGCGACAACCTCGTGGACGGGGCGGGGGACGCGATCGAGGCCTCGGCGCTCGACATCGTGAACGGCCTCGTCAAGCTCGGCTACGAGCCGAATGCCGCGAGCCGCTTCGAGCTCTCCGGCTCGCTCTACCGGGACCAGGGCACGGTGCCGGTCAACGGCAACGACCTGAGCAACCCGACCACCGACGTCGACCGCGACGCCGATGTCTCGACCGCCCGGCTCGCCTGGACCTATGCCCCCGAAGGCTCGGATCTCGTCGACCTGTCCGTGCTCGGCTATTACAACGGCCTCGAGATCACCGAGGACCGGCTGAGCGACGGCCGCGCGGACGTCACCGACTACGACACCACCGGCTTCGAGATCGTCAACCGCTCCAGCTTCGCGGCCGGGGTGCCGATGACGGTCGTCTACGGGCTGGAGGCTTTCCGCGACACCCAGTCCGGCATTCGCAACGGCGAGGCCAAGCCGCAGTTCCCCGACGCGGAGGCCGACACCATCGGCGTCTTCGCCGAGGCGACGATCCAGGTCACCGAGCGGCTCGAGATCGTGCCGGGGCTGCGCTACGACGATTACGGCCGCGATCCGGACGCGGACGGGCTCGCCGACGTGAACGAGGGCTTCTGGTCGCCGCGGCTCGGCGTCAGCTACCGGCCGACCGAGAACTGGCAGGTCTACGGCAACCTGGCGCGAGCCTTCCGGGCACCGGGCCTGACCGAGCTCTACAACGACGGTGTGCATTTCGCCGTGGGCGGCTTTCCGCTCGGGCCCGGCGCGACCTTCACCGGCATCAACGAATTCGTGCCCAACCCGGAGCTCGAGCCGGAGAAGTCGACCCAGTACGAGATCGGCGCGCGCTACGCCGGCGGCGGCGTCTTCCGCGAGGGCGACCAGCTCACGGCCAGCGCCAATGGCTATTATGCCGACGTCGAGGATTTCATCGACCAGACGGTGACCTTCATCGACTTCTCGACCGCGACCCCGGTGCCGGGCGGCGTGCTCCTCGGCGGAACGACGACGACCGAGAACGTCGACGCGACGCTCTGGGGCTTCGAGGGCGCGGTCACCTACGACGCCGGCCTCTGGTTCGGCGGGCTCGCCCTGACCGTTCCGCGCGGCGAAGCCGAGGACGGCTCCGCCCTCGGCTCGATCCCGCAGGACCGGCTGTCGGCGACGCTCGGCTATCGACCGTCCGACCCCTGGGAGCTCGGCGTCGAAGCGACCTTCGCCGCCAGGCAGGACGACGTGCCCGAAGGCGCCGAGCCGGGCGAGGCCTGGACCACCGTCGACGTCTTCGGCTCCTGGGCGCCCCAGGCGCCGCGGTTTCAAGGCGCGGTCCTGCGCGCCGGGATCGACAATCTCTTCGACGAGGAATACATGATCTACCCGAACGGCCTGAACCAGCCCGGCCGCACCTTCAAGCTCACCGCCACCGTCCTGTTCTGATCCCAGCCAACGCGAGGAGACCGCCGTGTATGTGGCGATGAACCGCTTCCGGGTGACGCCCGGCTCCGAGACCGCCTTCGAGGAGCTGTGGCGGAACCGCAGATCCCGGCTCGACGAGATGGAAGGCTTCGTCGAATTCAACCTGCTGCGCGGGCCGTCCTTCGACAGCCACACGCTCTACGCCTCGCATACGATCTGGGAGGACGAGGCGTCGTTCCGCGCCTGGACCACGTCGCCGCAGTTCCGCGAGGCCCATCGGGACGCGGGACTGAACAAGCCGCTCTATCTCGGCCATCCCGAGTTCGAAGGCTTCTCGAGCATCGAGGGGGTGTGAGGCGATGGCGGAGGCGATGGTGATCGACCGCCCCGAGGAATTGCTCGCCCGCGAGGCGGCGCTGCGGAACGAGCGCGGCCGGCTGCGGATGCGCGACGCCGCGGCGGCGCTCGGGGTGCCGGAGGCGGCGCTGGTCGAGGCGCGGCGCGCCACCGGCGCCGCCCTGCGGCTCGCCCGGCCCGACGCGCGGGAAGGCTATGGCGCGCTGCTCGCGGGCCTGCCCGCGGCCGGCGAGGTGATGGCGCTCACCCGCAACGAATCCTGCGTGATCGAGACCCATGGCCGCTTCGATGCGCCGGAATTCCAGGGCGCGATGGGCCAGGTGGTCGGCGAGATCGACCTGCGGCTCTTCACCGGTCGCTGGGCCCATGCCTATCTCCTCGAGGAGGAGACGCCCGCCGGCCCGCGGCGCAGCCTGCAGTTCTTCGACGGCGCCGGCCTCGCCATGCTCAAGGTCTATGCCACGGCCGCCACCGACGCCGCCGCCTTCCGAAGCGCCGCCGATGCGGCGAGCGATGCCGGCGCGGCGCCCGCCCGCTTCGAGGCGCCGCCGACGCCGGCCGCGGCCCGGCCCGACGCGGCCATCGACGCGGCCGGGCTGCGCGCGGCCTGGGACGGGCTCGGCCATACCCACGAATTCTTCGGGCTCCTGCGGCGCTTCGACGTCGGGCGGGCCCAGGCGATGCGGCTCGCGGGGCCCGAGCGGGCGCGGCCCGCGCCGCGGGCGGCGATGCGGGAGGCGCTGAGCCGGGCGGCGGCCGGGGCCTTGCCGGTCATGGTCTTCGTGGGCAATCCCGGCTGCGTGCAGATCCGGTCCGGCACGGTCGAACGCATCGAGACGATGGGGCCCTGGCTGAACGTGCTCGATCCGCGCTTCAACCTGCACCTGCGCGAGGACCGGATCGCCGAAGCCTTCGTGGTCCGCAAGCCCTCCGTCAACGGCGACATCCATTCGCTCGAGCTCTACGACGAGGGCGGCGAGGTGATCGTGCAGGTCTTCGGCCTGCGCAGGGCCGGCGAGCGCGAGCGCGCCGACTGGCGGGCGCTGGTCACCGGGCTCGGCGCC
>NZ_DAIUBO010000118.1:0-11655 GCF_036846665.1 Amaricoccus sp.
CCGAGATCCGCATCGACACGATGCGCGCCTCGGGCGCCGGCGGCCAGCACGTCAATACCACCGACAGCGCCGTGCGCATCACCCATCTGCCCACGGGGATCGTGGTGACCTCCTCGGAGAAGTCGCAGCACCAGAACCGGGCGAAGGCGCTTCAGGTGCTGCGCGCGCGGCTCTACGACATCGAGCGGCGGAGGCGCGACGCCGAGCGGGCCGCCGACCGCAGGGATCAGGTCGGCAGCGGCGACCGCTCCGAGCGGATCCGCACCTATAATTTCCCGCAGGGCCGGGTGACCGACCACCGCATCGGCCTGACGCTCTACAAGCTCGACCAGATCCTGCAGGGCGATCTCGGCGAGGTGATCGACGCGCTGACCACCGCCGACCAGGCGAGCCGCCTCGCGGAACTCGACGCGTGACGCCCTCGGGCGTGCAGGCGGCGCTGAGCGAGACGGCGGCGCAGCTCAGGGCATCGGGCATCGCCGAGCCGGCGCGCGATGCGCGGCTCCTGCTCGCCGCGGCGCTCGGGATCGCGCCGGACCGGGTGACGCTGGCCCTGCGCGAGGACATGCCCGGGCCGGCGCAGGAGCGGCTGGCAGGGCTCCTCGCCGAGCGGCGGCGGTTTCGCCCCATGGCGCAGATCCTCGGCCATCGGCTGTTCTGGGGGCGCCGGTTCCGCGTCACCTCGGAGGTGCTCGACCCGCGCCCGGAAACCGAGACCCTGATCGAGGCGGCGCTGGCGGGCCGCCCGCCCGCGCGCGTCCTCGATCTCGGCACCGGAAGCGGGGCGATCCTGGTGACGCTGCTCGCCGAATGGCCCGGCGCCACCGGCACGGGCACCGATGTCAGCGAAAGGGCGCTGGAAGTCGCGGCCGCGAATGCCGCCGCGCATGGGGTGTCGGGCCGGGCGGAGTTCCGGCGCGCGGACTGGCTGGAGGGCCTCGCGGGGCGATACGATCTGGTGGTGAGCAATCCGCCCTACATCGCGCAGGCCGAGCTCGCCCGGCTCGCCCCGGAGGTGCGGGACTGGGAGCCGGCGCTGGCGCTCTCGCCCGGTCCCACCGGGCTCGAGAGCTACCGCAGCATCGCCGCGGGGCTCGGCGCCGCGCTTGCGCCCGGGGGGCGCGCGCTCTTCGAGATCGGTGCCGACCAGGGCGAGGGCGTGGCGGCGATCCTGCGCGCGGCGGGGTTCGGCACCATCGCGATTCGCCGCGATCTCGACGGGCGCGACCGCGTGATCGAGGTCCTGGCCAGATAAGTGCTTCATGCGCCGGGATTTGCGCTTGTCTTTTCCCGGGGCGAGGTTATAGACTCCCCGTGATCCAGCCAGATGCGTTCGATTTTTCCAATTGCCTCGCATGGCGGGTCCGACAAGTGCACAGACGCTTCGGGATGACGGTCGGGCGCGGTGACGCCGCTTCCCTCGATCCCGGCAAAGCCAAGAGAAATGGCGGAAACCCCTCGGCATGAGACCATCGAACAAGCAACGTTCCAGAAACAAGTCAGGCGGCGGCCACAGCAACCAGCGCCGCAGCATGGGCAACATCGTCAACCGCGTCTTCGAGAGCGCAGGGCCCGACGGCAAGGTGCGCGGCACGCCGCAGCAGATCATCGACAAGTACCAGGCGCTGGCGCGCGACGCGCAGGTCTCGGGCGACCGGGTGGCGGCGGAGAGCTTCCTGCAGCATTCCGAGCATTACAGCCGCATGCTCGGCGAGGCATTGCGCCAGCAGATGGAGCAGCGCTCCGCCCAGGAGCGCGAGGAAGGTTCGCGCGGCGAGGACCAGCGCAACGGCGAGGCCCGCGCCGAGGAGGGCGGCCGGAGGATCGACCAGCGTCTGGAGCCCTTCGAGGACCGGCCCCGGGCACAGCCCGCGGCCTCTTCCGGCTCGGCTTCGGGCATGGCGACCTTCGATGCCGACGACGAGCGCGAGGCGGACGGTGGGCTGATCGAGACGCCGGAGGGCCGCAGCGAGCCCCAGAAGGCGTCGGCGCCCCAGCCTGCCGCGCCGGAGCTCAACGGATCGGGGCATCCGGCCGCGGTCGCTGCGGAAGCCCCAGAGCCTCCGGCAGCTCCAGCGCGCCGGCCGCGGACGCGCCGCCGCGCCAAGGCCGAGGAGAGCGAGGGGCCGGCGCCTTCGGAGTGAGCCGGGGGGGCGGCCGTCGCCGGCAGGGGCGGTGTGCCTATCCTTCGTCGATGCGCCGGCTGAGCCGGCAGAAATCCTCGATGGAGAGCCGTTCGGCGCGTTCGGTCGGGGCAATCCCGGCCTCCGCGAGGCGCGTCTCGATGTCCGGGCCGAGCGATCGCAGGCTCGCGCGCAGCATCTTGCGGCGCTGGCCGAAGGCGAGGGCGACCACGCGCGAGAGCGTTGCGGGATCGGCCTCGAAGCGCGGCGCCTCGAGGCGGTCCATATGGACGACCGCGCTCGTCACCTTCGGCGGCGGCGTGAAGGCGCGGGGCGGGATCTCGAAGGCGATCCGCGGGGAGGCGCGCCATTGCGCGAGCACCGACAGCCGGCCATAGGCCTTGGACCCCGGCGCGGCGACGATGCGCTCGGCGACCTCCTTCTGGAACATCAGCGTCAGGCTCGACCAGAACGGCGGCCAGTGCTCCGGGGTGAGCCAGCGCACGAGAAGCTCGGTGCCGACATTGTAGGGCAGGTTCGCCACCACGCGGATGGGCGGCTGCAGATGCGCCGCCGGGTCGATGCGCAGCGCGTCGCCTTCGAGCACCGTCAGCCGCCCGGGAAAGGCCGCGGCGATCTCCGCCAGCGCCGGCAGGCAGCGGGCGTCGCGCTCGATGGCGACGACCTGGCGCGCGCCTTCGCAGAGCAACGCGCGGGTCAGGCCGCCCGGGCCGGGGCCGATCTCCAGCACGTCGCAGCGCCGCAGGTCGCCGGCGCGGCGCGCGATCCGTCCGGTCAGGTTGAGGTCCATCAGGAAGTTCTGGCCCAGCGCCTTGCGCGCGCTGAGCCCATGGGCGGCGATGACCTCGCGGAGCGGCGGCAGGCCGTCCGGGGCCGGGCTCACCGCCGCCCCGCCCGTCGAAGCCCGAGGTCCCGGGCCATGCGCAGGGCCGCGATCAGGCTCGACGGGCTGGCGCGCCCCTGGCCGGCGATGTCGTAGGCGGTGCCGTGATCGGGGGAGGTGCGCACGAAATCGAGCCCGAGGGTGACGTTGACGCCGCCGTCGAAATCCAGCGTCTTGAGCGGGATGAGCGCCTGGTCGTGGTACATGCAGACCGCCACGTCGTAGCCGGCGCGCGCGGCGGCATGAAAGAGCGTATCCGCGGAATGCGGGCCGGTGATCCGGAGGCCGTCGCCGCGGAGCCGGTCGAGCACCGGGGCGATCACGCGCGCCTCCTCCTCCCCCATCGCGCCGCCCTCGCCGGCGTGCGGATTGAGGCCCGCGACCGCGATCCGCGGCGCCGGCAGGCCGAAATCCCGCCTGAGCGCCTCATGGGTGATCCGCAGCGTCGCCGCGAGCAGATCCGGGCCGAGCGCGTCGGGCACGTCGCGGAGCGGGATGTGGATGGTGACCGGGACCACGCGCAGGGCCGGTGCGGCGAGCATCATCACCGCCAGCGGCGCGCCGGCGAGCGCGGCGAGGAATTCGGTATGGCCCGGGAAGGCGAAGCCCGCGCCCTCCTTCAGGGCCTTCTTGTTGATCGGATTGGTGCAGAGCGCGAGCGCCGCGCCCCCGCGCGCGAGGGCGGCACCCCGCGCGATGATCTCGACCACCGCGGCGGCGTTCTCGGGCTCCGGGCGGCCCGGCGCCCCGCGGCGGGGCAGGGGATGGTGCAGGACGGGCAGCCCGTGGGGCAGGGCGGCGGCGGCCTCCGCGGGGGCCGCGATCCGTCGCAGGGGAAGGCCGAGACCGCCCGCGAGATCCGCCATCTGGCCGGCATCGCCGATGAGGAAGAAGGGGATCTCGCCCGCGAGCGTCGCCCATGCCTTGAGCGCGATCTCGCCGCCGATGCCGGCGGGATCGCCGAGGGTGAGCGCGACGCTGCCGCTCATCGCTCGATGATGAGCGCGTCGGAGACGAGTTCCTGGAGGTAGCCCTGGCCGAAGGCGGTGATCCGGTCGTTGAAGAGCTTGGCTCGGAGGGCCTCGCGGCGTTCCTCCTCGGTCTGCTCGCTCGGCGGCGGCGCTTCCTGGCGCACCGAGACCAGCTTCAGGATCGCGACCCCGCCCGAGATCGGCATCGGCGGCGTGACCTGTCCCGGGCGCATCAGGAGGATCTGCGAGCGCATCGCCGCCGGCAGCTGGGCGGCGGGGATCGGCTCGATCAGCCCGTCCCGCTCGGCGGAGGAGCTGCGGCTGTAGCGGCGCGCCATTTCCGCGAAATTCGCGCCGCGGGCGAGGTCGGCATAGATGCGGTCGGCGAGCGCCAGGGTCTCGGGTTCGCCGCGCTCGGCGAAGGGGATGGCGATCTCGGCGAGCTGCACGACCTCGACCGGCGCGGTGGCCGAGAATTCCAGGGCCGCGTCGATATCCTCCTCGGTGGGGGATGCGCGGGCGCGGAACTGCGTGCCGACCACCTCGCGCCAGGAGATGCCCGCCTCGACGAAATCGTCCATGGTCTGCTGGTCGATGCCGCGCGATTCCAGCACCCGGTCGACGTCCTCGACAGTCAGCCCGCGGCCGGTGGCGAATTCCTCCTTGCCGGCCTCGATGGCGCCTTCCGGCAGCTCGATCCCGAGGGATTCCGCCGCCTGGATCTTCAGCCTGTCCTCGGTCAGCTGCTTAATGGCGAGCGCGCGCACGTCCCCCGGCGCGCCCAGCGCCTCGAGGAACATCATCCGCTGCTCGATGTCGTAGAAGGTGATGACGCCGTTGTTGACGGTATAGGCCGCGGCATAGGGATTGGCGGCGAGGGCCGGCCCGCCGGCCGTGGCCGTGCACAGGAACGCCAGAAGAATGATCATCCCGCGCATCGATCCGCTCCCGTCTCCGCTTGCCTACCCGAGACAGACCCGGGCCGGCCATGACCGGTCTTCCGAATCCCCCAGCCCGGCGAGGCTCACGTTGAATCCGATAGACGTCGAGGGCGGCACGTTATCCGATGACGTGAAGCGGCGCGAGACGGAAAGGTCGAATTCCGCGCATTGCGTGCCATAGGTGATGCCGGCGCCGGCGCGCAGGTTGCTGTCGCTCGCGATGTCGTAGCGCCAGAGGCCGCGCACCTCCCAGTTGGGATGGACCCGGTAGCGGGCATCGATGGAAAACTCGTTCGTTTCCGGCTGCGGCCCGAGGACCTCGTTGGAATCGTCCTCGGCGAAATAGACGTAGGAGGCGGCGAAATCGGCCCGGTCGCCGTCGTAGACCACGGCGAACTCGTTGCGGCGGAAGAGGAAATCGTCGCCGAAGAGCGCCTGGTCCGAGAGCGTCAGCCCCCAGGCGGTGGTGAGGGCGGCCGAGGCGACGTAGTCGGACCAGCGCCCGTCCAGTCCCGAATCCTCGGGAAACGACGTGTCGCCGTCGGCCCGCAGCACCCGCCCGGCGGTCAGGCCGAGCGACCAGCCCGACGGATCGTAGCGCGTGTAGCTGATCCCGAGGTTCGCGCGCAGCCCGGTCTCGTAGCGGTCGCGGCCCGGATACCGGTTGAGCACGAAGAGGTTGGTCGTGTCGAATTCCGGCAGCTGGCTGTCCTCGTTGGGGTTGTCGGTCTCGCCGATGATGTCGGAATAGACGATCTGCGCCATGGGCTCGACGACATGGTCCGCGCGGCCGGTCGTGCGCAGGAGCGGCCAGCGCAATTCGGTCGAGACGATCGGCGTCGCGCGCCCGATCACCCGCTCCGGCGTCGCGGGATCGTCCCAGACGCGGTAGAAGTCGAATTCGGTCGCCGCGACCGCATTGACGAGGAGGCCGTGGGCGAGGGTCCAGTCCCGCCGCCAGTCGGCGCCGCCGCCGGCGCGGAACATGTTGACGCCGGTCTGCCGCCAGACGCCGAGCGTGTCGAGATCGAGCCCGAGCCGCCCGCCGATGCCGGGCATCTCCACCAGCTGCCGGTAGGTGAAGTCGGGCAGGATGAAGGGAATGTTCTCGGTGTCCTCGTCCTCCCGCAGGCTCTGGAAGCCGATCATCCCGAGCTGCATGAAATCGTTCTCGCGCGTCCGCAGCATCCGCGCCTCGCTGGTGAGCCGGTCCGCGTCGGAATAGTCGTATTGCAGCAGGAAGCTCTGGTCGCTGACCAGGTTGATGTCGAAATCCGCGATGAAGCCCGAGAAGAGCGCAAAATCGCCGGTGGCGGTGAGGGCGCCGCGGCCGGCGCCGCTGTCGAGGCCGCTGGTGACCGCGAGCACGCCGGCGAGATCGAAGCCGCCGCTGGCGAAGCGGCGCCGATATTCCCCCTCGATGATCTGGGCGCCCTTGCTCGTCAGGAAGGGGGTCACGGTGGCGTCGGCGGAGGGGCCGAGCACCCGGTAATAGGGCAGCTTGAAGCCGAAGCCGTAGATGTCGGACTGGCTGAAGCCCGGCAGGAGGAAGCCGCTGGCCCGGCGCACCCTGGGGTCGGGAATGCTCATGCGCGGCAGGTAGCCGACCGGCAGGCCGAGCACCTCGACGGTGGCGTCCTCGAAATAGATCCTTTGCTCGAGGTCGTCGAGCGTCACCCGGGCCGCGCGCAATGCCCAGACCGGCGTGGCATCGCCCTCGCAGATCGTGCAGGAGCTCGCGACGGTCTGGTAGAGCGAGGTGAAGCGCCCGTCCTTGCGGCCGATCTCCGAGGCCGCCATCTGGAGCTGGTCGGCGATCAGGAGCCGCGCCCCCTGCACCAGCCCGGTGCGCAGGTCCGACGAGAGCGCGCCGGAATCGGCCAGGATCACGCTGCCCGAGGGATCGGCGAGGGTGATCGGCCCCTGGGCGCGGATCTCCTCGTTCCGCGCGTCGTAGACGATGCCGGCGGCGTGCAGGACGCGCCCCTCGTAGAGGATCTCGACCGCGCCCGATGCGGTCAGCGTCTCGGTCTCGGCATCGTAGTCGATCCGGTCCGCGACGAGGCTGGCCGGTGCGGATTGGGCGAGCAGGCGCGCGGAAGGCGGCACCCACAGGAGGCCGAGAAGCGCCAGTCCGAGCACCGAAGATCGTCCCAGACGCGCCAAGGGCCCTTCCCGCTTTCTGCCGCTCTCGTGTTATCCGTCTTCGAGGTGCAACAGCAAGCCCAAGGCGAGCAGGATCGCCGCGACCGGCGGCGTCCAGGCGGCGACGATCAGCGGGATCTGGCCCTGGGCCCCGAGCGTCTCGGAGAAGTCCTTGAGGAAGTAGAGCGAGAAGCCCGCGAGGATCGCGAGCAGGATCATCACGCCGGTCTGCCCGAAGCGGGTCGGCCGGAGCGCGAAGGCCGAGCCGATCAGCACCATCGCGGCGAAGAGCGCAGGCTTGGCGAGCTCGCTCTGGAGGAAGAGCCGGTGGCGCTGGCCGGAGAAGCCCGAATCCTCCATCTGCGAGATGAAGGCGCCGAGCGCCCAGAAGCCGACCATCTCGGGCCGCGAGAAGCTCTCGAGGATCTGCTCGCTCGTCAGCTCCGTCGGCAGTTCGATCCGGTCCCCGGACGCGATGCGGTCGAACCTCCCGTCCTCGGTCGCGACCCAGACCGTGGCGTCCTCGAGGATCCAGGCCCGGGCGCCCAGCCGCGCGGTCGGCGCGTCGATGCGCGCATAGAGCGTGCCGGCCGGGTCGAAGCGGTAGAGCCGGACCTGGCTCAGGACCGAGCCGTCGGCATTGCCGCGCTCCGCCTGGATCACGGTCTGGCCGGTCTCGCCCTGGGTGTCGGCCTGGCGAAGCCAGATGCCGTCGCTGGAGAAGGAGAGCATCGAGGCGTCCACGTGGCGGAATTCGTCGCCGAGCGCGAGGCCGCGCTTGATCGAGGCGGCGACGAAGGGATTGACCACGCCCACGAAGACCACGCCGAGGACCAGCGAGGCGAGCACCGGGATCGCGATCAGGCGCAGGGCGGACACGCCGGCGGCACGGATCACCACGAGCTCGCTTGTGCGCGCGAAGCGCAGGAAGGTCAGGAGGCTCGCCAGCATGAGCACCAGCGGAAAGACCTGGTAGAGCGCCTCCGGCGCCTGGAGGAGCGTGATGCTCACGATGTTGCCGGTCGAGGCATCGGTTTCCCCGAAGCGCCGCAGGTTCTCCACGAAGGCGAAGAGCGACAGGATGAAGGCGATGACCGCGAAGACGATCAGGACCGCCCGCAGGAACCCGCGCAGGATGTAGCGCCAGAGCGTCATGGCGTGGCGGCCCGCCACAATCTGCGCCGGCTGCGGCTCAGCCAGCGCAGGAGCGCGGCGATATAGGCGATCCCGAGCGCATGGGGGATGTACATCAGCGGCCATTGCCCGGGGCTGGCCTGCACGCGCTCGCGGAGCAGGAAGAGCAGCACCTGGATCGTGGCGGCGACGGCGATCGCCACGATGACGCGGCGCCCGAAGCCGCTGCGCCGGTAGCCGCCGGCGAGCAGCGTCACCAGCGCGATCATCGGATAGAGCATCGCGAGCAGCGGCATGGTCAGCTTGTAATGGCCCTCCGAGACGAAATCGCCGCGGCTGTGCCTGCCCGATGCCAGCATCGCCTCGGTCGGTGCCAGCAGGTCGGTCACGGCGTATTCGGAAGGCCGGGGGATGCGGGTCATCTCGGCCCGCACCAGTTCGCTGAGGTCGAAGACGAATTGCTCGAACCGCACGGAATTGAGGTTGCGCCCGCTGCCGTCGGGGGTCAGGGCGATGCCGTCCACCATGACGAGCCGCGCCTCGTCGCCCTCGCGCAGGAGCATGGCGCGCTCGGCCGAATAGGTGACGATCCGCTCCGGGTCGCGCTGGTCGTTGAGGAAGACGCCCGCCATCTCGCCCGCGCGGCTCGTGTCGTCGATGAAGAGCGTCAGCCCGGTCAGCGGATGGATGAACTGCCGCTCGACGATCAGGGCATTGGCGAGGTCGGAGCGGATCGCCTGGCTGCGGTCGGCCAGCGTGCGCCCGGCCACCGGCAGGATGACGATCATGACGAGCGCGAGCGTGGCGGCGATCGCGGCGCCGAAGATCGCGGTGGGGCGAAGCAGTCCCAGAGGCCCGAGCCCCGAGGTCATCATCACGATCAGCTCGGAATCGGTGTAGAGCTTGTTGAGCGCGTAGAGCGCCGCCCCCATGCCCGAGAGCGGCAGCACGATCACGAGGACCTGGGGCAGGACCAGCGCCGAGAATTCGATGAAGACGCGCGCGCTCTGGCCGCTGGCGATGACGGTATCGATCAGCCGCACCGCCTGGGTCAGCCAGACGACGCCCGTGAAGACCAGCACGAAGAAGCCGAAGGCCCCCGCCAGCTGCCTCAGGATATAGCGATCCAGTCTGTTCACGCGCGCCCTTCGTGCCGATGGCCCCGGCCCGTATGGCCAAGCGACCGGAAAGGCGCTAGGCCTCGTCGGCATCCGGCAAGCCTAATGGAGATGTCCGTGACAGCGCCACTCAAAACCGTCTTCACCGAAATGGACGCGGCCGGGCTTGCGGCCCTGGAGGGCAGGATCGCGGTGCTCGTCGCGCCCGACGGCGCGATGGATGCCATGGCCCGGCGGCTGGACCGGCTGTCGCGGGGCGCGCTCGGCCGGCTGGTGGCGGGCGAGGCCTTCGGGAAGGCCAAGCCGGGCAGCGGCCATGTCATCGCCTTTCCGGCGGGGCTCGCGGCCGAGGCGGTGCAGGTGGTCAAGCTGGCGCGGCGGCCGAGCGCGGAGGATGCGCGGCGCGCCGGCGCCGCGATCGCGGGCTTCAACGGCTCGGCTCCGCTGACGGTGCTCGCGGCGGCGCAGGCGAAGACTGCCGAGCTGGTGCTCGGCCTCCTCCTGCGCGCCTATGATTTCACCGAACACCGCTCGCCGGACCCCGAGGCCGCCCCTCCCAATCGGAGCGTGACGGTGGTGGTGCGGGACGCGGCGAAGGCGGAGGCGGAATTCGCGCCGCTGGCGGCCCAGATCGCGGGCGTCTTCTTCACCCGGGATCTGACGAACGAGCCGGCGAACGTGCTCGGCACGGTCGAATTCGCCGAAAGGCTTTCGGCCCTCGCCGAGCTCGGCCTCTCCGTGGAGGTGCTGGAGGAGGACGCGCTGGAACGCCTGGGCATGCGCACCCTGCTGGCGGTGGGCATGGGTTCCGAGAGCCCGTCGAAGGTCGTGGTCATGCAATGGCGCGGCGGCGGCGATGCCGCGCCGCTGGCGCTCGTCGGGAAGGGCGTGGTCTTCGATAGCGGCGGCGTCTCGATCAAGCCCGCGCAGGGCATGGAAGAGATGACCATGGACATGGGCGGCGCCGGGGTCGTGGCGGGCGTGATGAAGACGCTGGCGCTGCGCAAGGCTCCCGCCAACGTGGTCGGGCTCGTGGGGCTGGTGGAGAACATGCTCGACGGGCGGGCGCAGCGGCCCGGCGACGTGGTGCGCTCCATGAAGGGCGATACCGTCGAGGTGATCAACACCGATGCCGAGGGGCGCCTGGTGCTGGCCGATGTGCTCTGGTACGCGCAGCAGCGCTTCGAGCCGCGGGCGATCGTCGATCTCGCGACCCTGACCGGGGCGATCGTCATCGCGCTCGGCCACGAGAAGGCGGGGGTCTTCTCCAACGACGATGCGCTCGCCACGGCGTTCCTCGCCGCGGCCGGGGCGGAGGGCGAGGGCGCCTGGCGCATGCCGCTGGCGCCGGCCTACGACAAGCTGCTCAAGAGCCGGATCGCGGACATGGCCAATGTCGGGGGGCGCCCCGCCGGGGCGGTGACCGCGGCGCAGTTCCTCCAGCGCTTCGTGAAGGACGGGCTGCCCTGGATGCATCTCGACATCGCGGGCGTGGCGAGCCTGGGCAAGGATTCGGAGCTCGCGCCCCGGGGGGCGACCGGCTGGGGCGTGCGCGCGCTCGACCGCCTGATCCGGGACCGTTTCGAGGGCTGATCCGGTTGGCCGAGGTCCTCTTCTACCACCTGACCGCGACGCCGCTCGACCGAACCCTGCCGGACCTGCTCGAGAAATCCCTGGCGCGGGGCTGGCGGGTCCTGCTGCGCTGCGGCACGCAGGAGGGGCTCGCCGCGCTCGATCGCGCGCTCTGGGCCTATCGCGACGATTCCTTCCTGCCGCACGGCCCGGCCAGCGCGGCGGATCCCGACCGCCAGCCGGTGCTGCTGACGCTCGGCGCGGAGAACGCCAATGCGGCCGAGGTGCTGATGCTGGTGGAGGGGGCGAGGGCGACGGTGGCGGAGATGTCCAGCTTCTTTCGCGTCTGCCTGCTTTTCGACGGCGGCGATGCGGCGGCGGTCGAGGCGGCCCGCGCGGTCTGGCGCGAGGTCGCGGCGGCGGGACTGACGGCGGTCTACTGGGCGCAGGAGGATGCGCGCTGGGTGCGGAAAGCCGTCGCCGGCGGGTGAGATTCCGCTTGTCAATACGGAAAATGCTGCGATGCTTGCATAGGCGAAAAAATTCCTATGCGGGGGGAATAATCGTCTCGGACGTGCGTTGTCATGGTTAATCGCATTCGGCTCCTCCGGTTGCGATGAACGCGTCAGGGGTGTGTTGTATGAGTTTCGACCTTCTTCGGACTTCGCAGGCGGAGAGCGGCCCGGCCTATCGTATCGGCCGGGGTTCTGCCGATCTGCCGTTCAGGGTCAGGTCCTGTGTCGGGCC
>NZ_DAIUBO010000119.1:0-11632 GCF_036846665.1 Amaricoccus sp.
GCTTGCGCCTCCGGGCGACCGGACCGGGCAAGGCGCCACCGGCGCCTCGCCTCTTCGGTCCGGGGGAAGGCTCCGCGGGCCGCGCGGGGCGCGGCCATCTTCCAGTTTCGGCAGAGAGTTTGAAATCGGGTTCAACGTGCACCCGGCGTCGCCATCCGGTCCGGCGGAAGGCCCGCCCTCAGCCGCGAATCACCGCCAGCATGCGCTCCACGTTCGCGGGGGCGGCGTCGGGGGTGATGCCGTGGCCGAGGTTGAAGACATGGGGGCCGCCGGAGAAGGCCGCGACGCAGGCGCGCGTCGCCTCGTCGAGCGCGGGGCCGCCGGCCACCAAGAGCAGGGGGTCGAGGTTGCCCTGCACGCAGAGCCTGGGCTGGATCTCGGCCGCCGCCCAGGCCGGATCCACCGCGGCGTCGAGCGCGCAGCAATCCACGCCCGTGGCGGCGGCGAAGGCGGCATAGCCGCCGCCTGCGCCGCGGGGAAAGCCGATGACCGGCACGGATGGATGCGCCGCGCGGATCGCCGCGACGATGCGCCGCGCCGGCTCGATGCAGTAGCGCCCGAAGAGCGGGCCGGGCAGGGCGCCGGCCCAGCTGTCGAAGAGCTTGACGGCCTCGGCCCCGGCCTCGATCTGGCGCAAGAGATAGCGGATCGTGGCGTCGGTGATGCGCTCGATCAGCGCATCGAAGGTGGCCGGGTCGCGGTAGAGCAGCATGCGCGCCGGCGCCTGGTCGGGCGTGCCCCGGCCGGCGATCATATAGGTCGCCACCGTCCAGGGCGCGCCGGCGAAGCCGATCAGCGCGGTCTCGGGCGGGAGCTCGGCGACGACCCGCGCGACGGTCTCGTAGACCGGGCCGAGCCTCTCGTGAATGGCATCGGCTGGCTTCAGCCGGGCGAGGTCTCCCGCGCCGGTCACGGTGGAGAGCCGCGGGCCCTCGCCCTCGGCGAAGCGGAGCTCGGCGCCGAGCGCCTGGGGCACCAGCAGGATGTCGGCAAAGAGGATCGCGGCGTCGAAGCCGTAGCGCCGGATCGGCTGCAGCGTGACTTCCGCGGCGAGCTCGGGGCGGTAGCAGAGATCGAGGAAGCTGCCCGCCTGCGCCCGCACCGCGCGGTATTCCGGCAGGTAGCGCCCGGCCTGGCGCATCAGCCAGACAGGCGGGACGGGAAGGCGCTCGCCGGCCAGCGCGCGGAGCATGGGTTTCTTCGGGCGCAGGGTCACGGGGGCGGCGATCCGGTTGCGGAGAGGGCCGGGCGACCTTACAGACATAGCCCGGAATGAAAAGGGATGCCCGGCGCCCGTGACACGCGAATTGCCCGACCCCGACCGGCCGCTCAGGATCGGCACCCGCGGCTCGCCGCTGGCGCTGGCCCAGGCACGCGAGACGCGCGACCGGCTGATGGCGGCGCATGGCCTGCCCGAGGCGGCCTTCGCGATCGTGCCGATCAAGACCACCGGCGACCGGGTGCAGGACCGCCCCCTCGGCGAGATCGGCGGCAAGGGCCTCTTCACCATGGAGATCGAGGCGGCGCTGCTCGAGGGGACGATCGACATCGCGGTGCATTCCATGAAGGACATGCCGACCGCCCAGCCCGAGGGGCTCGCCCTCACCTGCTATCTGCCGCGCGAGGACGTGCGCGACGCCTTCGTCGCGCTCGGCGCGGCGGGGCTCGAGGATCTGCCGGCGGGGGCGGTCGTGGGCACTTCGAGCCTGCGGCGGCGGGCGCAGCTGCGCCATCGGCGGCCGGATCTGGCGGTTGTCGAGTTCCGCGGCAACGTGCAGACGCGCCTGCGCAAGCTCGAGGAGGGGGTGGCCCGGGCGACGTTCCTCGCCATGGCCGGGCTGCGGCGGCTGGGGCTCCACGCGGTGGCGCGCGCGCCGATCCCGCCGGAGGCGATGCTGCCGGCGATCGCCCAGGGCGCGATCGGCGTCGAGCAGCGTTCGGGCGACGATGCTGTCTCCGCGCTGCTCGCGGCCATCCACGACCCTCCCACCGCGCAGCGCCTGGCCGCGGAGCGGGCGTTCCTCGCCGCTCTGGACGGGTCCTGCCAGACGCCGATCGCGGGGCTGGCGGAGCTCGATGGCGGGCGGATCCGGCTGCGCGGCGAGATCCTCCGGCCCGACGGCTCGGAATGCCTCACCGCCGAGGCCTCCGGCGCGGTGGAGGATGCCGCGCGGCTCGGTGCCGCGATGGGCGCGGAGCTGCGAGGCCGGGCGGCGCCGGATTTCTTCGCCGCCTGAGCCCTCAGCCGGCGATCAGGCCATGCCGGAGCATCGGCAGGAGCCCGGCGGCCACCAGCCCGACGAGGATGCCGATCACGAAGCGCAACCCCGGCCGCCGCCAGAGCGGCGCGGCGAGGCCGAGCAGGCCGCAGATCAGCCCGTAATAGGCCAGCGTGATCGGGTCCACGGCATCTCCCCTGCGGTTCGGCGGCCGGTTTCCTGCATAGCGGACGGGCTGGGTGCTGTCATGCGCCGTCCGGGGGCAGCATCCGTCCTGGCCGCGCGCGGATTTGTCTGATGCGAAATCCGCGAGGGGAGGGCGGCGGCCCCAGGGGCCCGGTCCGGGGCAATCACTCGGCGACCGTATCACATGGAGTGTTGCCGCTGGGGGGCGCGCGGTGCAGAAACCCTTCATGGGAGACGTCACCATCACCTGCCCGGCCTGCGCGACCGAGATCCGGCTGACGGAATCGCTCGCCGCGCCCCTCCTGGCCGCGACGAGGCGGGACTACGAGGCGAAGCTCGCGGCGGAGCGGGCGGCCATCGCCGCGCGCGAGGAAGCGGTCCGGGCGAGCGAGGCGGGGCTGGCGCGGGAGGTCGAGGCGCGGGTCGCGGCGCTCGGCGCCGATCTGGCCGAGGCGGCGAAGCGCAGCGCGGCGGAATCCGCCGCGGCCGAGCTCGAGGGCCTCCGGGCGGTTCTCGCCGAGCGGGACGAGAAGCTGCGCGCGGCCCAGGCGGCGCAGGCGGAGATGCTGCGCAAGGCCCGGGCGCTGGAGGACCAGCAGCGCGAGCTGGAGCTGACGGTGGAGACGCGGGTCACCGAGGCGCTGGCCGGCGTGCGCGACAAGGCGCGGGCCGAGGGCGAGGCGGCCTTTCGCCTCAAGGTCGCCGAGAAGGAGGAGCAGATCGCCGGGATGCAGCGCCAGATCGAGGCGCTGAAGCAGAAGGCCGAGCAGGGCTCGCAGCAATTGCAGGGCGAGGTGCTGGAGCTGGAGCTCGAGAGCCTGCTGCGGAGCCGCTTCCCGCATGATGCCGTCGAGCCGGTGCCCAAGGGGGAGAGCGGTGCGGACGTGGTGCAGCGCGTGGTCTCGCCGGGCGGGCAGGGCTGCGGTGCGATCCTCTGGGAGAGCAAGCGCACCAAGGGCTGGAACGACGGCTGGCTCGCCAAGCTGCGCAACGACCAGCGCGGCTGCGGGGCGGAGGTGGCGATCCTGGTCAGCCAGGCGCTGCCGAAGGGGGTCGAGCGCTTCGGCCCGGTGGACGGGATCTGGGTCTCGGACTGGGCCTCGGCCTTTCCGCTGGCGGTGGCGCTGCGGCAGTCCTTGATCGAGCTCGCGGCGGCGCGGGCGATGCGCGAGGGCGAGGGCACGAAGATGGAGCTGGTCTACGATTATCTGACCGGGCCGCGCTTCCGGCACCGCGTCGAGGCGATCGTCGAGCGGTTCCGCGACATGTCCGAGGACCTGGCCCGCGAGCGCAAGGCGATGACCCGCCTCTGGGCCAAGCGCGAGATGCAGATCCAGGGGGTCGTCGAGGCGACCATGGGCATGTACGGCGACCTGCAGGGCATCGCCGGCAAGGCGCTGGGCGAGATCGAGGGATTCGACCTGCCGATGCTCGACGGGCCCGACGGCGAAGCCTAGACGATGGCCCGCGCGGCGTGTTTGATCAAAATCAAGGGATGCCGGCGCGGGAATCGCTAGGCTGAACGGGCAGGCCGATGGGATTCGCGCGATGCGGCGAGTCGGGGTTGCCACGGGCGGCGCGACGGTGTTGACTCTCGCGTCCGGGTAGGGGATCGGGCCAGCGCGGGTGCAGGGTCGGGAACGGATCACGCATCGTCACGGCCGCGACGGGGAATAGGGCGAAGGAACGATCGATGGATTTTGACGGGCTCTTTCGCCGGCAGCTTGATTCGCTCAGAAAGGAAGGCAATTACCGGGTCTTCGCGGAACTCGAGCGCTGCAGCGGCGCCTTTCCCAGAGCGAAGCGGTATCGCGGGCCCGACGATCCGACCGAGGTGACGGTCTGGTGTTCGAACGATTATCTCGGCATGGGCCAGAGCCCGGTGGTTCTCTCCGCCATGCACGAGGCGCTCGACCGCTGCGGCGCCGGGGCCGGCGGCACGCGCAACATCTCCGGCACCAATCACGAGCACGTGTTGCTGGAGCGCGAGCTCGCCGATCTGCACGGCAAGGAGGCGGCGCTCATCTTCACCTCCGGCTATGTCTCGAACTGGGCTTCGCTCGGCACGCTCGGCGCGCGGATCGAGGATTGCGTGATCCTGTCGGACGCCTTCAACCACGCCAGCATGATCGAGGGCATCCGCCACGCCCGCTGCGAGAAGCGCATCTGGCGGCACAACGACCCGGCCGATCTCGACCGCCATCTCGCGGCGCTCGATCCGGCACGGCCGAAGATCGTCGCCTTCGAGAGCGTCTATTCCATGGACGGCGACATCGCGCCCATCGAGGAGATCGTCGAGGTCGCGGAGAGGCACGGCGCGATGACCTATCTCGACGAGGTGCACGCGGTCGGCCTCTACGGGCCGCGCGGCGGCGGCGTCGCCGAGGAGCGCGGGCTGATGGACCGCATCACGCTGATCGAGGGCACGCTCGGCAAGGCCTTCGGGGTGATGGGCGGCTATATCACCGGCTCGGCGGCGCTGGTCGACTTCGTGCGCTCCTTCTCCAGCGGCTTCATCTTCACCACGGCGCTGCCGCCGGCGGTGGCGGCCGGGGCGCGGGCGAGCATCCGCCATCTCAAGGCCAGCGATGCCGAGCGCCTGCGCCAGCGCGCCACCGTGCGCAAGCTGCGGGCGCGGCTCGATGCGATGGGCATCCCGCATCTGCCCAACCCGAGCCATATCGTGCCGGTGATGGTCAAGGATCCGGTCAAGTGCAAGATGCTCTCGGACATCCTGCTCGACCAGTACGGAATCTACGTGCAGCCGATCAATTATCCCACCGTGCCCAAGGGCACGGAGCGGCTGCGCCTGACGCCCTCGCCGCTGCACAGCGAGGCCGATCTCGATCACCTGACCCGCGCGCTCGGCGCGCTCTGGAGCCAGTGCGCCCTGGCGCGCGCCGTCGCCTGACCAGAGGAGCGGGACGCCCGGCCTCCTGACAAGGCCGGTCACTCCGTCCGCTGCGCGTCTTCCGTCGAGTCCGCGGGCGCTGTTCCGGTGATCTCCGTCCGGCCGCTGCGCTCCAGCGCCGCCTCGACGCTCGAGGCGAAGCGCGCCAGCGGCGGGCGCACGCCGTGGGAGAGCAACTCGCGGCGCAGGGCCGGGCTGGTGCCGGTCACCCAGATCGCGATGCCGCGCCGGCGGGCCTTGCGCGCGAGCCCGGCGATCATGTTGGCGGCGGAGCTGTCGACCAGCGTCACCGCGGAGAAGTCGAGCACCAGCATGCGGTAGCCGTCGGAGATACGCTCCATCGCCGCGGCGACGGCGGAGACGGCGCCGAAGAAGATCGCGCCGCGGATGCGATAGATCAGCACCTCCGGATCCGAGGCCTCCGCCGGGACATAGGGGATCCGCGCCCCGCGGGCGGATTCCGCCGCCACGTCGACGGCGGTGGACATGCGGTGGATGAAGAGCATCGCCCCGAGCCCGAAGCCGACGACGATCGCCTCGGTCAGGTCGCGGAAGATGGTCAGGCCCAGCGTGACGAGCAGCACCGCCGCGTCGCCGCGCGAGGCCCTGAGCAGCGCCGCGAAGGCCGGCTTCTCGACCATGTCCCAGGCCACCAGCGTCAGCACCGCCGCCAGCGCGGCGAGCGGCACGTATCCCGCGAGCGGGGCCGCCACCAGCAGGAAGAGCAGCAGGAAGAGGGCATGGAGCATGCCCGAGACCGGGCCGTGCGCGCCGGCGCGCACATTGGTCGCGGTGCGCGCGATGGTGCCGGTGACGCAGAAGCCGCCGAAGAGCGCCGCGCCCATGTTGGCGATGCCCTGGCCGACCAGCTCGGTATTGGGCCGGTGCCGCCGTCCGGTCATGCCGTCGGCCACCACCGCCGAGAGCAGCGATTCGATCGCGCCGAGCAGGGTGAAGGCCACGGCGTTCGGCAGGACCGCGGCGATGGCGGCGAGCGAGAAATCCGGCAGGGCCGGCGCGGGCAATCCGCCTTCGAGCCCGCCGAAGGTGCTGCCGATCGTGGCGACCGGCAGGCCGAGCAGGGCGGCGAGGGCCGAGGCGGTCGCCACCACCACGAGCATGCGCGGCCAGTGCGGCCGGTAGCGCTTGAGCAGCACCAGCCCCGCGAGGCAGAGCGCCGACATGGCGGCGGTGGGCAGGCTGAGGCTCGGCAGCGCCTGCCAGAGCGCCGGCAGCTTCTCGAGCAGCGGGCCGGGTTCGGGCCCGGGGAGGCTGAGCCCGAGCAGCGGCTTGAGCTGGCTCGCGAAGATGATCGCGCCGATGCCGGCGGTGAAGCCGACGGTGACCGGGAAGGGGATGAACTTGACATAGGTGCCGAGCCGGAGCGCCCCGAGCGCCACCAGCATGATGCCCGAGAGGAAGGTGGCGAGCACGAGGCCGGCCACGCCGTGGCTCGCGACGGTCTCGGCCACCAGCACGATGAAGGCGCCGGCCGGCCCGCCGATCTGGAAGCGGCTGCCGCCGAGCGCCGAGACGAGGAAGCCGCCGACGATGGCGGTGGTCAGGCCCATGGCCGGGGTGACGCCCGAGGCGATGGCGATCGCCATCGAGAGCGGCAGCGCGACGATGGCGACGGTGAGTCCCGCCAGCGCATCGGCGCGCAGCTGCGCCGGTCCGTAGCCCTCGCGCAGGGTGGTGACGAGCTTGGGCACGAATTCCGGGGTCGGGGCGGGCAGGTCGGCGGCGTTGTGGGTCAGTATCGGGGCCATGGGCAGGGAAATGCCCCTACCTAAGCCCGATCGTGGCGCGCGGGCAAGGTTTGCCGCGCGCGGGGCGATGGCGCCCGAATGTTGCCCGCGGCCGGCTCCGGGGATAGGCTCGCGGAACGCATTGCGGGAGACGCCGATGCTGCGAAGGATCGTCCTGGCCGTGACCCTCGCCCTGGTGGCGCTGCCGCCGGGTGCCGGCGCGGTCGACGCGCGGCTGGCCCGCATGGCGACCGGCAGCCTCGCGGGCGCCTATTTCCCGGTCGGGGTGGCGCTCTGCCGGCTGGTCAACGAGACCCGCCGCACCCATGGCATCCGCTGCTCGGCGCAGCCCTCGGAGGGATCGGTCGCCAATATCGAGGCGCTGCGCGCCGGCGAGGTGGATTTCGCGATCGTGCAGTCGGACGTGCAGAGCGACGCGCTGCGTGGCGCCGGCGCCTTTTCCGGCGAGCCGGCCTTCGCGGCGCTTCGGGCGGTGATGGCGCTGCATCCCGAACCGCTCACTTTGGTGGCGCGGAAGGACGCCGGCATCGCGGGGATCGCGGATCTTTCCGGCAAGCGCATCGGCTACGGGCTTCCCGGATCCGGTGCCCGCGGGGTCTGGGACAGGCTCGCCGGGCAGATGGGATGGGACCAGCAGAGCTTCGCGGCGACGCTCGAGCTCGACCCGGACCGGCAGCCCGAGGCGCTCTGCGGCGGGAGCGTCGACGCCTTCGTCTTCACCGTGGGCCATCCGGCCCCGACCATCCACGAGGCGACCGCCGGCTGCGATGCGCTGCTGGTTCCGGTCACCGGACCGCGGATCTCGGCGCTGGTGGCGGCCAATCCGTTCTATTTCGAGACCGAGATCCCCGGCGGCCTCTATCGCGGCAATCCCGCCGCCGTGCCGACCTTCGGCGTCGGGGCGACGCTGGTGACGCGGGCGGACGTGGCGGAGGACGTGGTCGCAACGCTGGTCGAATCGGTCTTCGGCAATATCGGGACCCTGCGCGGGCTCGATCCGGTCCTCGCCGGGCTCGAGCCCGAGGCGATGGCGGCGACCGGCCTGACCGCGCCGCTGCATCCGGCCGCCGAGGCCCATTATCGCGCCAAGGGCTGGATCGAATAGCGCCGCGGGCAACCCCGGGGCGCGGAGTTACGGCTTGATGCGCGCGGCGATGCGGCGATGATGGCCGCGCGAAGGACAGGGAATCGGGGATGCCCGGGCCGGCAGGGCCCGGCAGCCAGGAGCCGGCGCAGCAGACGCCCAAGCCCGGCCGAATTCCCGCAGGGAGGAGGATCTGGCGATGTACCTGGGGATCGACATCGGCACGTCGTCGGTCAAGACCGTGCTCTTCGGCCGCGACCAGAAGCTGATCGGGCAGGCCAGCCGGCCGCTCGAGGTCACCCGCCCGCAGCCCGGATGGTCGGAACAGGATCCGGAAGCCTGGTGGGTGGCGGTCGAGGCGACCATCGACGCGCTGGCGGCCGAGCACGGGCTGGCCGGGCTGCGCGGCATCGGGCTTTCGGGGCAGATGCACGGGGCGGTCTGCCTCGACCATGACGACCGGGTGATGCGCCCGGCGATCCTCTGGAACGACGGCCGCGCCAGCGCGGAATGCGCCGAGATCGAGGCGGCCTTCCCCGACAGTCGCCGGGTCGCGGGCAATATCGCCATGCCGGGCTTCACCGCGCCGAAGCTCCAGTGGATCCGGCACCACGAGCCGCATGTCTTCGAGCATATCTGCACCGTGCTCCTGCCCAAGGATTACGTACGCTTCCGGCTGACGGGCCTGCATGTCTCGGAGATGTCGGACGCCTCCGGCACGCTCTGGCTCGACGTGGCGCGCCGCGACTGGTCGGACGACCTGCTGGCCGCCACCGGGCTCACGCGCTCGCAGATGCCAAGGCTGGTCGAGGGCAGCGCCGCCTCGGGCGAGCTGCGGGCGGAGCTCTGCCAGCGCTGGGGCGTCGGCGGCAAGGTGGTCGTCGCCGGCGGGGCGGGCGACAATGCCGCGGCGGCCTGCGGGGTGGGGGTGGTCACGCCGGGCTCGGCCTTCGTCTCGATCGGCACCTCGGGTGTGCTCTTCGTCTCCAATGCCGCCTTCTCGCCCAATACCGACGGCGCGGTGCATGCCTTCTGCCATGCGATCCCGGAGACCTGGCACCAGATGGGGGTGATCCTCTCGGCCTCCGACAGCCTGGAATGGCTGTCGCGGATCGCGGGGCGGCCGGCGGCGGAGCTCGCGGGGATGGTCCGCGCGGTCGCCGCGCCCTCGAAGGTGACCTTCCTGCCCTATCTCTCCGGCGAGCGCACGCCGCACAACGACGCGACCGCACGCGGTGCCTTCGTGGGCCTGAGCCAGTCCGACGGGCTCGCCGATCTGGTCCAGGCGGTGATGGAAGGGGTGGCCTATGCCTTCGCCGATTGCCAGATGGCGCTTGCCGGGGCCGGCACGGATTTCGAGAGCGCGCTGGCGGTGGGCGGCGGCGCGCGGTCGGAGACCTGGCTCGGGATCGTCGCGAGCGTTCTCGACCGGCCGCTGGCGCTCGCCGCCGACAGCGACGTGGGCGCGGCACTCGGGGCGGCACGGCTGGCAATCTGTGCCGCGGAGGGAGCGGAGCCGGCCGAGATCTGCGCCGCACCCGCCACGATCCGGGTCATCGAGCCCGACCCGGCCCTGGTCGCGCGCTATCGCGAGGGCCATGCGCGCTATCGGGCGCTCTATCCTGCACTCAGGGAGGGCCGGGCATGAGCGATTTCTTCGCCGGGATCGACAAGGTCCCGTTCAAGGGTCCGGAGAGCGACGATCCGCTCGCCTTCCGCTTCTACGAGCCGGACCGGTTGGTGCTCGGCAAGCGGATGGAGGACCATCTGCGCATGGCGGTCTGCTATTGGCACAGCTTCGCCTGGCCGGGCGGCGACCCTTTCGGCGGCCAGACGTTCCAGCGGCCCTGGTTCGGCGACACGATGGAGCATGCAAGGCTCAAGGCCGAGGTCGCCTTCGAGATGTTCGAGCGGCTCAGGGTGCCGTTCTTCACCTTCCACGACCGCGACATCGCGCCGGAGGGGGCGAGTCTGGCGGAATCGAACGCCAATGTGCGCGCGATCGCCGAGATCTTCGCCGAGAAGATGGCGGCGACGGGCGTCGGGCTGCTCTGGGGCACGGCGAACCTCTTCTCGAACCGCCGGTTCATGGCCGGGGCGGCGACCAATCCCGATCCGGAGGTCTTCGCCTATGCCGCGGCGCAGGTGAAATGCGCGCTCGACGTGACTCACGAACTCGGCGGCGCCAATTACGTGCTCTGGGGCGGGCGCGAGGGCTACGAGACGCTGCTCAACACCGACATGAAGCGCGAGCTCGAGCAGGCGGGGCGGTTCCTGTCGATGGTGGTGGAGTACAAGAACAGGATTGGCTTCCCGGGCACCATCCTGATCGAGCCGAAGCCCCAGGAGCCGACCAAGCATCAATACGACTACGACGTGGCGACGGTCTTCGGGTTCCTCCAGCGCTTCGGGCTCGAGGGCGAGGTGAAGGTCAATATCGAGACCGGGCACTCGGTGCTTGCCGGTCATTCCTTCGAGCACGAGATCGCAACGGCAGTCGCACTCGGGGTCTTCGGCAGCGTGGATGCCAACCGCAACGACTACCAATCCGGCTGGGACACCGACCAGTTCCCCAACAACGTTCCGGAGGTGGCGCTGGCGATCTACCACATCCTGAAGGGCGGCGGCTTCACCACCGGCGGCTTCAACTTCGACGCCAAGCTGCGGCGGCAGTCGCTCGACCCGGTCGACCTGATCGGCGCCCATGTGGGCGGTATGGACGTCTGCGCGCGCGGGCTCCTCGCGGCGGCGGCGATGATCGAGGACGGCGGGCTGGAAGCCGCGCTCGCAGAGCGCTATGCCGGCTGGGAGACGCCGGGGGCGCGGGCGATGCTCGAGAGCGATCTCGCCGCGATCGCGGAGCGCGTCGAGCGGGAACGGATCGATCCCGAGCCGCGTTCTGGTCGTCAGGAGCGACTGGAGAACTGGATCAACCGCTTCGTCTAGATGGCGCGCGCCGCCGCAACCGGAAAGGGAGCCATCGCATGGCTACGACATCGAAGACCGACAAGGACGCCGAGCCCGAGGCGGAGGCCGCTTCGAGCGCGCTCGGCACCGAGATCGCGGCGCTGCGCGCCGATCTGAGCGAGCTCGCGGCGCATGTGGCGCGCATCGCCAAGACGCGGGCGAGCGGGCTGAAATCCGTCGCCGACGCCAAGTCGGAGAATGCGCTGGCGACCGGCGAGGCGACTCTGCAGGAGATCGCCGGGGAGCTGCGCTCGCTCGAGGACGAGCTGGCGGATGCGACGCGGCGCCGGCCGCTGACCGCGATCGGGCTCGCGGCGCTGGCGGGGTATCTCTTCGGCATCCTCTCGCGGCGCTGAGGCGTGGCGCGGCTCTTCGCTTCGCTGGCCGGCGTGCTCGAGGCGCGGGTGCGGCAGGTGGCGCGGAGGGCGCGGCTTCGCGCGATCCTGATCGCCTGCATGGCCGTGACTGCGGTGCTGGCGGTTTTTTTCGCGCTCGG
>NZ_DAIUBO010000120.1:0-11463 GCF_036846665.1 Amaricoccus sp.
CGGACGAGTTGCTTCTGGCTGAACCAGCCCATGATCAGGATCGGCGCGATGGCCAGCGTCGAGGCCGCCGAGAGCTTCGCCCAGAAGAGCCCCTGTGGGCTCGAGAACGAGGCGATGAAGGCGGTGAGCGGCGCCGCGTTGGTGGTGGTGAGCTGGATCGTCCAGAAGGATTCGTTCCAGGCGAGGATGATGTTGAGCAGCAGGGTCGAGGCGATGCCCGGCACCGCCATCGGCGTGAGCACGTACCAGATCTCGCCCCAGAGCGTCGCGCCGTCCATGCGGGCGGCCTCGAGGATCTCGCCTGGGATCTCGCGGAAGTAGGTGTAGAGCATCCAGACCACGATCGGCAGGTTGATGAGCATCAGGAGCACGGTCAGCCCGAAGCGGGTGTCCATCAGCCCGGTGTTGAGGAAGATCAGGTAGATCGGCACCAGCACCGCCACCGCCGGCATCATCTTGGTGGAGAGCATCCACATCAGGATGTCCTTGGTGCGCTTGGTCGGGTTGAAGGCCATCGCCCAGGCGGCGGGGATCGCCACGATCAGCGCGAGGATGGTCGAGCCGACCGCAAGGATCACCGAGTTCATGAAGGGCTTGAAATAGTCGTTCTGCGACTGGACGGCCTGATAGCTCTCGAAGGTGAAGGAGGGGATCAGGCTGAACCCGGCGATCGCCTCGGGCTCGGTCTTCAGGCTGGTGATGATCGTGTAGAGGATCGGGAAGAAGATCAGCAGCGCGATGATCCAGGCGACGACGGTGTTGACGGTCTTGGTCTGGGTGGTGACGGCGCGGGCCATGATGCTCTCCTCAATCCAGGTTGCGGCCGACGGCGCGCATCAGGAAGATCGCGACGACATTGGCCAGCACCACCGCGATCACCCCGCCGGCGGCGCCGCCGCCGACGTCGAAGCCGAGCCGCGCGACGCGGTAGATCAGGAACACCAGGTTGGTCGAGGCATAGCCCGGGCCGCCGTTGGTGGTGACGAGGATCTCGGCATAGACCGCGAGCAGGAAGATGGTCTGGATCAGGACCACCACGGTGATCGCGCGCGCCATATGCGGCAGCGTCAGATACCAGAAGCGGCTCCAGAAGCCGGCGCCGTCCATCTCCGCCGCCTCCATCTGCTCGCCGTCGAGCGATTGCAGCGAGGTCAGCAGGATCAGGGTGGCGAAGGGCAGCCATTGCCAGGCGACGATCAGGATGATCGAGAAAAGCGGATAGGCGGCGAACCAATCCACCGGCTGGGCGCCGAAGAACTTGGCGATGTCCGCGAAGACCCCGTAGCCCGGGTGCATCAGCATGTTCTTCCAGATCAGCGCGGCGACGGGCGGCATCACGAAGAAGGGCGAGATGACCAGGATGCGCACGATGCCCTGGCCCCACATCGGCCGGTCGATCAGCATGGCGATGGCGATGCCGCCGATCACCGTGATGATGAGAACGCCGACCACCAGCACCAGCGTGTTCCAGATCGACTGGAAGAAGGCGGGGTCGGTGTAGAAATAGACGTAGTTGAACCAGCCGGCCCAGCTGCCCTGTCCGGGGCTGAGCAGGTTGTAGTTCCGGAACGAGAAGTAGATCGTCATAGCCAGCGGCACGACCATCCAGATCAGCAGAAGGACGATTGCCGGCATGCGCATCCAGCGCGCGATGCCTTGGGTTTGTCGAGTGGCCATGACGGGTTCCCCTGCGGTCGGGCGCGGCCGAAAGCGGCGGCGGGAAAGGGGCCGCCCGGACTGGGCCGGGCGACCAGGCGCTGGGAGGAGCGCTACTTGATGTAGCCGGCCCGGGTCATCTCGCGGGTGACCACGGACTGGGCCTGCGCGAGCGCGTCGTCGACCGTGGACTGGCCGGCCACGACGGCCGCGAAGAGCTGGCCGACCTGGGTGCCGATGTTCTGGAACTCCGGAATGGAGACGAACTGCCCACCGGTGTAGGGCACGGGCTGCACCGAGGGGTTCGAGGTGTCGGCCGCGTTGATCGCCGCCAGTGTCGGCTCGGCGAAGGCTGCGACGGCCTTGTAGTCCGGATTGTCGTAGAGCGACGTCCGGGTGCCCGGAGGCGCGAGCGCCCAGCCCTCCTTCTCGCCGACGAGCGCCGCATACTCCTTGCTGGTCGCCCATTGCACGAAGGTCTTGGCCGGGTCCTTGGCGTCCGAACTCGCCGGGATCGCCAGGCTCCACACCCAGAGCCAGTTGCCGTGGTTGCCGGTGCCCGCGTCAGGGAACAGCGCGAAACCGACCTTGTCGGCGACGGTCGAGTTATTGGCGTCGCTCACGAAGCCGGCGGCCACGGTGGCATCCATCCACATGCCGCACTTGCCCTGCTGGAACAGCGTCAGGTTCTCGTTGAAGCCGTTCGAGGAGGCGCCCGCGGGGCCGGCATCCTTCATCAGGTCGATGTAGAACTGCAGCGCCGCCTTCCACTCGGGCGAGTCGAACTGCGGCTGCCAGTTCTCGTCGAACCAGCGCGCGCCGTAGGAATTGGCGAGCGCGGTGATGAAGGCCATGTTCTCGCCCCAGCCCGCCTTGCCGCGCAGGCAGATGCCGTTGATGTCGGCGTCGCGGTCGGTCATCGCCCGCGCCGCCTCGCCGATGAACTCCCAGGTCGGGCTCTCCGGCATCTCGAAGCCGGCCGCCTCGAGGAGGTCGGTTCGGTACATCGTCATGGCCGACTCGCCGTAGAACGGCGCAGCGTAGAGCGTGCCATCGACGGAAAGCGCGCCGCGGATCGCCGGCATCAGGTCGTCGACATCGTAGGACTCGTCGAACTCGAGCGGCTCGAGCCATCCCTGGCTCGCCCAGATCGGAACCTCCAGGGTGCCGATGGTCATCACGTCGTACTGGCCGCCCTGCGTGGCGATGTCGGTGGTGACGCGCTCGCGCAGGACGTTCTCCTCGAGCGTCACCCAGTTCACCGTGATGTCGGGATGCGCCTTGGTGAACTCGTCCGTCAGCCCCTGCATGATGATCATGTCGTTGTTGTTGACGGTGGCGATGGTGATCTCTTCCGCGAAGGCGGCCGAGGCCAGGCTGGCCGCGGAGGCGGCGCCGAGTAGCAGGCTGAGAGTCTTCATGTTTCCTCCTGTCGTGCCCGAACTGGGCATTTGTTCTTCTATTGGGCAAATGATCGCTCATCGGAATCGAGATGTCAACGCGGAATCTGCGCCCGATGCGATCGTGCATGGCGTCGGGATCTCGTGCGGGGCGGGGAATGCGTGTGGTTCGGCCGGTGTGTCCGCGCCGACCTGCGCGCTCAGGCCTGCGCTGCGAGCAGCGCCTCGGCGGTGGCCTCGTCGGTGATCAGGCCGTTGACGATGCCGCCCCGGATCGCCGCGCGGATCCCGGGGAGCTTCTTGCGGCCCTTGGCCAGCGCGATCACCACGGCGCGGTCGCTCGACGGGATCGGGGCGCTGGCGGTGCGCTCCTGGCGGGCGCCCTGCAGGAAGCGGCCTTCGGCGTCGAAGACCCAGCCGCAGATCTCGCCGACCGCGCCGCCGGCGCGCAGGTCACTGAGCTCGCTGCGGCTGATGAAGCCGTCGAGGAAGAGCGGGGCGGTCTCGTCCATCTCGCCAATGCCCACGAAGACCACGTCGGTGGCGCGCGCCAGCGCCAGGGTCGCGGCGATCATCGGCTGGGCGTGCATCAGCGCGCGTTCCTCGGAAGAGGAGACATAGACCGGCAGCGGCAGGGGAAAATGCCGCGCCTCCACGGTTTCGGCCATGGAGAAGATCACGTTGTAATAGGCCGCCGATCCGTCCGGGCCGACGCTGCCGGTGAGCGAGACGACGCGGTGCTGCGGGCAGGAGAGCGGCGGCAGGTGGTCGACCGCGGCCTTGAGCGTGCGGCCGGTGCCGATCGCCAGCACCAGCGGGTCGGCCTGCCTGAGCCAGCGCTCGATCTCGCCGGCGCCGGCCTCGGCGATCCCGACCACGCCCCCGTCCGAGCCGGGATCGGTCGGGACCACCTCCGCCCGGCGCAGGCCGAAGCGGTCGGTCAGCGCCGCGGCGAGATCGAGGCAGCGGGCGATGGGATGCTCGACGGTGACGCGGATCAGCCCCGAGGACATCGCGAGCGACACGAGCCGCTGCGCGGCCTGGCGCGAGATGCCCATGTGGCGCGCGATCTCGTCCTGGGTCTTGCCCGCGACATAATAGAGCCAGCCCGCGCGCGCGGCATCGTCCATGCGGTCGGCGGAGATGGTGGGGCGTGGCATCTGTAACCTTCGATGAGCGGCTGCCCAGTAGAGCGCGGGGCGGGCCGTCTGGCAATCCCGAGAATGCGGCGGCGGGGATCCGGCCGCGGGCAGGTGCCCCGGGGCCATGCATGCCCCATGCGCGACCGAGGCACGGCACCGGCCGGTCCGGGCCGCCTGACATGGTTAAGCGGTTGTTAGGAACGATGGTCTCAAATTCCCCGGTCCCAGTTCAGGAGTGCCGAGTTCATGACCCTGCCATCGACGGAGCCCGACATTCCCGGGCTCGGAAGCTTCCGCCGGAAATGTCTCTTCGCCGTCACGATCCTCCTGGTGGAGGACAGTCGCAGCGCTTCGGAGGCGATCCGGCTCTATGCCGCGGAGAGCGGCGCGCGGGTGCGCCGGGCCGACAGCATGCATGCCGCGAGCCGGCATCTGGCGATCTACCGGCCCAATGTGGTCGTGGTCGATCTCGGCCTGCCCGACGGCGACGGCATGGCGCTGATCAGCCATCTCGCGCTGGCCTCGACACCGATCCAGGGCATCGTCGCGCTGAGCGGGCAGGACCGCTCGGAATGGCAGGAGCTCGCGCTCGCCGCCGGCGCGGCGGCCTGCCTGGAGAAGCCGATCGAGAGCCTCCGGGCCTTCCAGGAATGCATCCTGAGCGTGCTGCCCGACCGCGAGAGCCGGCACCGGCCGAGCGATGCCGAGGTCGCCATGACCGGCCGCGCCTCGGTGCTGAGCGCGCTCACGGAGGATCTGCGGCGGGCGCAGAGCCTGCTCGTCGAGGCCGAGCGCACCGAGGACCGGGAGACGGCGGCCTATTGTGCGCAGTTCCTCGGCTCGGTGGGCGAGATGCTCGCGGACGGCGAACTGGCCCAAGCCGCGCGCGCCGCGCAGGATGCGGCGGGCGCGGGTCGGCTGCTCCGCCTGATCGACCGGCGGCTGGGCGGCGCCCTGCGGCAGGAGGCGCGCGGCGTGGCCTGATCCCGGCGGCCGGAGGGCGTGGGACGGGATCTCCGTCTCGGGCCGTCCCGCGGCTGGCGGCGCGGCAGGTCAAGTCGATCCGTGGGGGACCGACTGGCCGTTCACGATGGCTTGATGGCGTCTGTCGCCCCGCGGGGGCCGGGCCTAGCTACCCTTGAAGGTCTGTCGAGGGAGTAGTGCATGCGCCGAACGATCCTGAGCTTCGTCGCCGTGGTGGGGCTCGTGTCCCCGGTTCCGGGTCTGGCGGAAGAACTGGAGACCTCCGCCGGTCCCGTGGACGTCCGGCGGACCGTGGCGGGGCTCGAGACGCCCTGGGCGATCGCCTTCCTCCCTGGCGGCGGGCAGCTCATCACCGAGCGCGGGGGCCGGCTGTTGCTGGTGCGCGACGGCAAGGCCGTTCCGGTCGCAGGCGTGCCCGAGGTGCGCGTGAAGGGGCAGGGCGGGCTGCTCGACGTGCAGGTGGCGCGCGACTTCGACGCGAGCCGCGAGATCTTCCTCACTTTTTCGGAGCCGATGCGCGGCGGGGCCGGCACGGCGCTGGCGGTCGCGCGGCTCGAGGCGCCGGCCCGGCTCTCGAACCTGCGGGTGATCTTCCGGCAGGCGGAGGGGTCGAGCGCCGGCAGGCATTTCGGAAGCCGGGTGGTCGAGGCGCCCGACGGCACGCTCTTCCTGACCATCGGCGACCGCGGCGAGCGCGACCGGGCGCAGGATCTCGGCAGCGCCAACGGCAAGGTGATCCGGGTGGCCCGCGACGGCACCATCCCGCCGGACAATCCCTTCGTCGGGCAGGAGGGCGCGGAGCCGGCGGTCTGGTCCTACGGGCACCGCAATCCGCAGGGCGCGACACTGGGGCCTGATGGCGCGGTCTGGACGGTGGAGCACGGGCCGAAGGGCGGCGACGAGATCAACCGCCCGGCGGCAGGGCGCAACCACGGCTGGCCGGTGATCAGCTATGGCGAGGAATATTCCGGCGGCCGGATCGGGCGCGGCACCGCGGCCGAGGGCATGGTCCAGCCGCTGCATTACTGGGACCCCTCGATCGCGCCCTCGGGTATGATGATCTATTCCGGCCGGCTCTGGCCGGAGTGGAAGGGCAACATCTTCGTCGGCTCGCTGAAGTTCGACATGATCTCGCGGCTCTCGGGCGGCGCGGAAAGCCTGGTCGAGGCGGAGCGGCTCTTCGAGGGCGAATTCCCGCGCATCCGCGACGTGCGCGAGGCGCCGGACGGCTCGATCTGGTTTCTCTCCGAGGACGAGGGCGCGGCCTATCGGATGACGCCGGCGGCGGCCAGCTGAAGGGTCCGGTCCGCGCGGCTCCGGCCGGCGGCGCCGCCGGGGCGCGCGTATCAGAGCCGTTCCAGCGCGATGGCGGTGCCCTCGCCGCCGCCGATGCAGATCGCCGCGATGCCGGTGGCGGCGCCGCGGCGGTGCATGGCGTTCAGGAGCGTCACCAGGATGCGCGCGCCCGAGGCGCCGATCGGATGGCCGAGCGCGCAGGCGCCGCCAGAGACGTTAAGCCGCGCGTGATCGGCGCCGGTCTCGGCCATGAAGGCCATGGGCACCACGGCGAAGGCCTCGTTGACCTCCCAGAGATCGACGTCGGCGACCGTCCAGCCGAGGCGCTCCATCAGCTTTCGCGCGGCGGGGACCGGGGCGGTGGGGAAGCCGGCCGGTGCCTGGGCGTGGCTGGCGTGGCTGAGGATGCGCGCGAGGATCGGCAGGCCTTCGGCCCGGGCCCGGGCCTCGCCCATGAGCACCAGCGCCGCAGCGCCGTCGGAGATCGAGGAGGAATTTGCCGGGGTCACGGTGCCGTCCTTGCGGAAGGCGGGTTTCAGCTGCGGGATGCGCTCGGGGCGCGCGGTCAGCGGCTGCTCGTCCTCGGCGATGGTGACCGGGCCGCCGCGGGTCTGCAGGGTGACCGGGGCGATCTCGGCGGCGAAGCTGCCGTCGCCCTGGGCGGCGCGGGCGCGGGTGAGCGAGGTGAGCGCATAGGCGTCCTGGGTCTCGCGGGTGAAGCGGAAGGCGGCGGCGCAATCCTCGGCAAAGGTGC
The DNA here is from genome assembly GCF_036846665.1 of Amaricoccus sp. Lineage (NCBI taxonomy): Bacteria > Pseudomonadati > Pseudomonadota > Alphaproteobacteria > Rhodobacterales > Paracoccaceae > Amaricoccus > Amaricoccus sp. The sequence goes on from NZ_DAIUBO010000120.1 coordinate 7,233, forward strand.
CCATCAGGCGGCCCCTGTCATAGGCGTCCTCGAGCCCGTCGAGGAACATGTGGTCCTTCGCCTCGGCATGGCCGAGCCGGGCGCCGGCGCGCATCTTGGGCAGGAGATAGGGCGCGTTCGACATGCTCTCCATGCCGCCGGCGACGACCGGCCCGGCGCTGCCCGCGCGGAGCGCGTCATGGGCGAGCATGACCGCCTTCATGCCCGAGCCGCACATCTTGTTGAGCGTGGTGGCGGGAACGCCCTCGGGCAGGCCGGCGTGGAAGCCCGCCTGGCGGGCGGGGGCCTGGCCGAGCCCTGCGGGCAGCACGCAGCCCATCAGGAGCTCGTCGACGCGGGCGGGGTCGAGGCCGGCGCGCGCCAGCGCGGCGGCGATCGCCGTGCCGCCGAGCTCCGGCGCCGTCGCCCCGGCGAGCGCGCCCTGGAAGCCGCCGATGGGCGTGCGGGCGGCGGCGACGATCGCGACGGGATCTTCGGCGGGGGACGGCATCGCAGGCTCCTCGACTCCGCGGACAGATGGGGAAGTCTAGCGCGCATGGGGAGCGGGAGGCGAGGGCGGGCTTGCGTGGTGCGGCCGGGATCGGGGTGAGCGGGCAGGGACGGCAGACTCCGGCCCGTGCTCCGCTGCGGGCTAGGCCTGCCTGGCCATCGGCACGCGCGCCCCGACGTCTTCGCGAGCGGTCCGGCGCCGGGAAAAGTGCTCCAGCCCCTTCTGGCGATGCCCGTGCCGCTCGGACGTGGCAGGGGCGGCGGAGGCGCCGGTCGCCAGGGTCGCTGGCATGCGGCTCAGGCGGACGTGTCCGAGGCGCCGCGCTCGCGGTAGGGGGTGGTCTTGTAGAGCGCCCGGTAGCATTTGGAGAAATGCGAGGGCGAGGTGAAGCCGCAGGCGAGGGCGACGTTGATGACGCTCATGTCGGTCTGTTGCAGGAGGTTGCGCGCCTTGCCCAGCCGCAGTTCCATGTAATAGCGCTTGGGGCTGCGGTTGAGGTAGCGGCGGAAGAGCCGCTCGAGCTGCCGGGTGGACATGCCCACGTCCTCGGCGAGCAGCGCCGGCGAGATTGGCTCCTCGATGCTGTCCTCCATGGCGTGGATCACGTTGGCGAGCCTGGGGTGGCGCACGCCGATGCGGGTCGGGATCGACAGGCGCTGCTCGTCCTTGTCGGAGCGGATCGCGGTGTGGATCATCTGATCGGCGACGAGATTGGCCAGATCGGTGCCGTGCCGGCGGGCGATGAGCTTGAGCATGAGGTCGGTCGAGGCGGTGCCGCCGGCGGCGCTGTAGCGGTCGCGGTCGATGACGAAGATGTTCTGGCTGAGGTCGACCTGGGGGAATTCCTCCTCGAAGCCGTCGCGGTTCTCCCAGTGGATGGTGCAGCGCCGGCCGTCGAGCAGTCCGGCCTGGGCCACGATCTGGGCGCCGTTGCAGAGCGCGCCGACCGCGAGGCCGCGCCGCGCCTCGCGCCGCAGCCAGGTCAGCACGGGCCGGCTGACCGCGGATTTCACCTTCTGCCCGCCGACGACCATGATGGTGGTGTCGCGGGCGAGATCCTGCATCGGGGCGTCGGCCTGGAGGGTGACGCCGTTCGAGGCGGTGACCGGGCCGCCGTCGGCGGTCACGATGCGCCATTCGTAGAGCATGCGGCCGGCCATGCGATTGGCGAGCCTGAGCGGCTCGATCGCGCAGGCGAAGGCGATCAGGGTGAAGTTCTCCAACAGCAGAAAGACGAACGGTTCCGGTCGGTCGTCGCGGCTCTCGGCCATCGGGTTCAGGGACTCCCGTGGGATCATGGCCGAACTAGGCTTCGGCGCTCCGGTGGCGTCAAGCCGAAAAAGTGTGCCCGAGATGCGGGCGGGGCGGGGTCCGGGGGTATGGCCAAGCGAGCGCGCCTGACCTATAGAGCGGTCCCGATCGGGACGAGAAGGAGCCGGATGATGGGCGCGGAATGGACGAGGGCCTCCTGGCGGTCGCGGCCGCGGGTGCAGATGCCGGACTACCCCGACGCGGCGGCGCTCTCGGCCGTGGAGCGCAAGCTCGCCTCCTATCCGCCGCTGGTCTTCGCCGGCGAGGCGCGGCGGCTGAAGCGCGAGCTGGGCGAGGTGGCCGAGGGCCGCGCCTTCCTGCTCCAGGGCGGCGACTGCGCCGAGAGCTTCGCGGAGTTCGGCGCCGACAACATCCGCGACACCTTCAAGGTGATGCTGCAGATGGCGGTGGTGCTGACCTTCGGTGCCAAATGCCCGGTGGTGAAGATCGGGCGCATGGCCGGGCAGTTCGCCAAGCCGCGCTCCTCGCCGACCGAGACCGTGGGCGGGCTGGAGCTGCCCTCCTATCGCGGCGACATCGTCAACGGCTTCGCCCCGAGCGAGGCCGAGCGCGCGCCCGATCCCGAGCGCATGCTGCAGGCCTATCTGCAGGCGGCGGCGACCCTGAACCTGCTTCGCGCCTTCAGCCAGGGCGGGTTCGCCGACATGAACCGGGTGCATGCCTGGACGCTCGACTTCACCGCCGGGCAGCCGGGCTACGAGCGCTATCACGAGCTGGCGAACCGGATCTCGGATTCCCTCGACTTCATGCAGGCGGCGGGGATCACCGGCGACACGGTGGACGCCATGCACCGGGTGGATTTCTACACCTCGCACGAGGCGCTGCTGCTGGAATACGAGGAGGCGCTGGCGCGGGTCGACAGCACCACCGGGCTGCCGGTGGCGGGCTCGGGGCACATGATCTGGATCGGCGACCGCACGCGGCAGCCCGATGGCGCGCATGTGGAATTCGCCCGGGGCGTGCAGAACCCGATCGGGCTGAAATGCGGGCCGACGATCACCGAGGGCGAGCTGATGCGGCTGATCGACGCGCTCAATCCGAAGAACGAGGCCGGGCGGCTGACGCTGATCGCGCGCTTCGGCGCCGGGCAGGTGGGCGAGCATCTGCCGCGGCTGATCCGGGCGGTGGCGCGCGAGGGGCGCAAGGTGGTCTGGTCCTGCGACCCGATGCACGGCAATACCATCAAGTCGGCCTCGGGCTACAAGACCCGGCCCTTCGAGCGGGTGCTGCGCGAGGTGCGCGAGTTCTTCGCCATCCATGCCGCGGAGGGGAGCTATCCCGGCGGCGTGCATTTCGAGATGACCGGTCGGGACGTGACCGAATGCACCGGCGGCGTGCGGGCGGTGACGGACGAGGATCTGAGCGACCGCTATCATACCGCCTGCGATCCGCGTCTCAACGCCGCGCAATCGCTGGAACTGGCCTTCCTGGTCGCGGAGATGCTGCACCAGCGGCTCGAGGCGCAGCGCGCGGCGGTGTGACGCCGCCGGTGGGCGACCGGGTCCTGGTGCTGACCGCGGCCGCGGGCGTCGGCGACGACGCGGCGGAGGCAGCGCGGACGGCGCTGGCGGCGGCGCGGCTCGGCCCCTCGGCGCCGCGGCGGCTGGCTGAGAGCGCGGTCGAGATCGGCTTCTCGGGGGCGCTGCCGGCGGGCTTCGATGCCGGGGCAGGGACGGTGGACGTGAACGCGCTCGCCGCCGCCGGGCGGCGGAAGCGCATGCTGATCGCCGACATGGATTCGACCATCATCGGCGTGGAATGCATCGACGAGCTGGCGGACTTCGCCGGGGTGAAGCCGCAGGTCGCGGCGATCACCGAGGCGGCGATGCGGGGCGAGCTGGATTTCGAGGGGGCGCTGGTCGCCCGCGTCGCGCTGCTCGAGGGCCTGCCGGAGAAGGCGCTGGAGGAATGCTACGCCGAACGGGTGCGGCTCAACCCCGGTGCCGCGATTCTGGTGCGCAGCATGCGGGCCTTCGGCGCCGAGACGGCGCTGGTCTCGGGCGGCTTCGACGCCTTCAGCGCGCGGGTGGCCGAGTCGGCGGGCTTCGCCCGGCACCGGGCCAATCGGCTGATCGTCCGGGACGGCCGGCTGACCGGCGAGGTGGCGCGGCCGATCCTCGGCCGGGCGGCGAAGCTGGCGGCGCTGCGGGAGATCGCCGGCGCGGCGGGCATCGCGGAGGGCGCCGTCCTCGCGGTTGGGGACGGGGCGAACGACCTCGACATGGTCATGGCGGCGGGGCTGGGGGTGGCCTATCACGCCAAGGCGGCCCTGGCCGAGCGGGCGGATGCGCGGCTCGCGCATTCCGACCTCACCGCGCTCCTGGCGCTGCAGGGCATTCCGCAGGTGGAATGGCGGGATTGATCCCGCCGGTCCGTTTTGAAAGGCGTTGGTGGCCTCTCGTCCCCCGC
>NZ_DAIUBO010000121.1:0-11398 GCF_036846665.1 Amaricoccus sp.
CGGGCACCGCCGGGCAGCGCCCGCCCCGCCCCCAGGCGGGCGCTTCGCACCCGCCCGGGTCGGGCGCTGCCCTCGTCTTGCTGCGGGACGGTCGTGACGGGAACAATGGGCTCCAAATGTGATGACCCGATCCCCGCGCCGGGGCTGTCGCCTCTGGGGCTCATTCTTTTCCTCTTCGACTGTCTCCCGCTGCCCGGCGGTGGCCGCCGGGCGGGATGGCGGTGCCAGGCGCGCCCGGAGCTCGGCCTGACGAGGCCCGCGTCGCCAGATGCAATTCTCCTGACCCGGGCGCAGACCGATGGCGGGACGCACGGCGGCGGCGCGAGGAAGCGGCCGCCGTTGGCTCACGAAGCGGGTGCCCCCGAATCCGCGGCGGGGTGGACGGAAGCGCCGGGACAAGGGTTGCGATTTCCCTAACGGAATCAGATATGCAACTGATTTCACATGGAAAACCCGCCAGTTTCAGCGTGAAACGCCGGCCGGGAACGACGGCATTGTCGGGGGCCGCCGCGTCAACCAAGATGGACCGGGCCCCGTGCGCCGCCGTCGATTCGGGCAGCAAGGGTCGCCGGCCGGCCGCATGGGGAGGGGAATGGCGAGGGTCACGGTCAGCGGGCTCCGGAAATCCTACGGCGCGACCGAGGTGATCCATGGGGTCGACGTGGCGATCGCGGACGGCGAATTCGCGGTGCTGGTCGGGCCCTCGGGCTGCGGCAAGTCGACGCTCCTGCGCATGGTCGCGGGGCTCGAGGGGGTGACCGCCGGCACGATCCGGATCGGCGAGCGGGTGGTCAACGGGCTCGCGCCGGGCGAGCGCGACATCGCCATGGTCTTCCAGTCCTATGCGCTCTATCCGCACAAGACCGTGCGCGCCAACATGGGCTTCGCGCTCAAGCTGCGCGGCACCGATCGCGCCGAGATCGCGGACCGGGTCGGCCGGGCGGCGGAGATCCTCGGGCTCACGCCCTATCTCGACCGCTATCCGCGCCAGCTCTCCGGCGGGCAGCGGCAGCGCGTCGCCATGGGGCGGGCGATCGTGCGCGACCCGCAGGTCTTTCTCTTCGACGAGCCGCTCAGCAATCTCGACGCCAAGCTGCGCGTCGCCATGCGCGCCGAGATCAAGGAACTGCACCAGCGGCTGCGCACCACCACGATCTTCGTCACCCACGACCAGATCGAGGCGATGACCATGGCCGATACCATCGTGGTCATGCAGGCGGGCCGGATCGAGCAGATCGGCGCGCCGCTCGAACTCTACGAGCGGCCGCGCAACCGCTTCGTCGCCGAATTCATCGGCTCGCCGGCGATGAACCTGCTGCCGGGGGTGCTCGGGCCCGGAGGCGTCGCGGTCGAGGGCGAGACGCTGCCGCTCGCCGCCGCCGGCGGGGCGGCGCCGGGGGCCGAGGTCGTCTACGGCATCCGGCCGGAGCATCTGGAACTGGCGGAGACAGGCTTTCCCGCGACGGTGCGGGTGGTGGAGCCGACCGGCGCGGAGACGCTCAGCTATCTGCGCTTCGGCGCGCAGGAGATCGTCGCGGTCTTCCGCGACCACCATGCCCTGCGTCCGGGCGATCGGGTGCATCTGCGGCCGCGGCCGGAACGGGTGCATCTCTTCGATCCCGGCTCCGGGCTCAGGCTTTGACGGGGAGGGCGATGCGCGAACGGACGATTCTCTGCTACGGCGACAGCAACACCCATGGCACCATGCCGATGGCGACACGCGACGTGATGGGGCGGTTCGGGCGGGCGGAGCGCTGGCCGGGCGTGCTTGCCGCCGAGCTCGGCGCCGGATTCCACGTGATCGAGGAGGGGCTGCCGGGCCGCACCACCGTGCATCCCGATCCGGTGTCGGGGGTGCACAAGAACGGGCTCGCGGTGCTGCCGGCGGTGCTGGAGAGCCACGCGCCCGTCGATCTCGTGGTGCTGATGCTGGGCACCAACGACCTCAAGCACCGCTTCCAGGCGTCGCCGGTGGAGATCGCGGAATCGGCGGGGCAGCTGGTGCTGGCGATCCGCCACAGCGAGGCCGGGCCCGAGGAGCGCGCACCGGAGGTGCTGCTGGTCTGCCCGCCGCCGGTGCTGGAGGCCGGCTGCCTCGAGGAGATCTTCGAGGGCGGCGCGGCGAAGTCGCATCGGCTCGCGGGCCATTACGCCGCGATGGCGGAACGGCTCGGGGTGCGGTTCCTCGACGCCGGCAGGGTCATCGTCTCGAGCCCGCTCGACGGGGTGCATTTCGACGCGGCCCAGCACGCGCGGCTCGGATCGGCCGTCGCGCGGGCGATCCGCGACTGAAGCGGCAAGGGAGGAACGCCATGCTCAAGGGAATTGACCCGCTCCTGAACGCCGAGGTGCTGCAGGCGCTGCGCGCCATGGGCCACGGCGACGATCTGGTGATCGCGGACACCAATTTCCCCTCCCAGTCGGTGGCCGACCACACGGGCCTCGGCATGCTGCTGCGCATCGACGCGCCGGCGCCGCGGGTGGTCCGGGCGGTGCTCTCGCTCTATCCGCTCGACGGCTTCGTCGAGGATGCCGCCGCGCGCATGGAGGTCGTCGGCCAGCCCGAGGAGATCCCGGCGGTGCAGCGCGAGGTCCAGGCCGAGATCGATGCCGCCGAGGGCAGGCCCTGGCCCATGGTCCCGATCGAGCGCTATGCCTTCTACGAGCGGGCGAAGGCGGCCTATGCCGTGATCCAGACCGGCGAGCGGCGCTTCTACGGCTGCTTCGCCTTCCGCAAGGGCGTGATTCCACCGGAGGCCTAGAGATGGACCGAGCCAACCGCATCATCATCCTCGGGGTCTTCGTGGCCGATACCGCCTATCGCGCCGACCGCGCGCCGCGCATGGGCGAGACGATCCTGGGGCGTTCCTTCGCGCTCGGACCGGGCGGCAAGGGCTCGAACCAGGCGGTGGCGGCGGCGCGCCTTGGCGCGGAGGTGGGCTTCATCACCCGGCTCGGAGACGATGCCTTCGCGGAGATCGCCGAGCGGACCTGGACCGCGGCGGGCGTGCGGCCGCTGGTGACCCGGGATGCCGACAGCTACACCGGGGCGGCCTATATCTTCATCGATGAGGGGAGCGGGGACAACGCGATCATCATCTGCCCCGGCGCCGCGGCGCGGATCGTCCCGGCCGACATCGACGCGCGGCGCGCGGAGATCGAGGCCGCCGCGGTCTTCGTCACCCAGCTCGAACAGCCCCTGGCCGCGGCGGCGCGCGGCCTCTTGGTGGCGCGCGGCGCGGGGGTGACGACGATCCTCAACCCGGCGCCGGGCCAGCCGCTCGCCGACGAGATCCTCGCGCTCTGCGACTATGTCACGCCGAACGAGACCGAGGCCGAGACGCTGACCGGGGTGCCCGTGGGCGACATCGGGGGCGCCCGCGCCGCGGCGGCGGCGCTGGTCGCGCGCGGTGCCGGGGCCGCAGTGATCACCCTCGGGGCGAAGGGCGCGCTCTATCACGGGCGGGACCGGACGGAGCTGGTGCCCGCGATCTCCGCCGGGCCGGTGGTGGAGACGACCGGGGCGGGGGATGCCTTCAACGGCGGGTTCGCCACCGGCCTCGCGCGGGGCATGGATCCGGTGGAGGCGATGCGCTTCGGCTGCGCCGTGGCGGCGATCTCGGTGACGCGACCGGGCACGGCCCCCTCCATGCCGGATCTGCCCGAGGTCGAGACGCTGCTGGCGCGGGGCTAGCGGGCCCTTCGCTTTCCGGCCCGCGTCGGGGCGATGCCGGTCCATGCACCGGCGGCGGTCGCCGTCCGGAATTCCGCCGCAGCGCTTGTCACCGGCGGCACCGCCCTCCATTACGGTGTCGAAGACGCGGGACAGCGCTGCGGGCGCGCCGGAATCTGGGGGAAGAATGCAGCCTGCCGCCGAGGCCGTCGCGCTACCTCGTCACCGGGGCGAGATCCGCCGCGCCGCGGGGAGCGCCGGGCCGTTCGGCGGCTGCGGCCGGACGTCCTTCGCGCGGGCAGGGCAGGGGGCGACGCGATGATCCGGGCCTTCGTGGCCTTGCGGCCCCCTGAAGCGGTGGTCGGGGCGCTGGTGGCGGCGCAGGCCGGGCTGCCGGAGGGGCGGCCGGTGGCGCGGGAGAACCTGCATCTGACGGTGGCCTTTCTCGGCGAGCATCCGGGGCCGGTGATCGAGGACGTCCATTACGCGCTGGCCGCGATCCGGCTGCCGCGATTCGAGCTGTCCCTGCGCGGGCTCGACCTGCCGGGCGGCGACCGGGCGAAGGTGCTGGCCGCCGGGGCCGATCCGGAGCCGAAGCTGCGGCTCCTGCGCGACAAGGTGCTGCAGGCGGCCCGCGGCGCCGGGATCGACTTCCCGCGCGAGCGATACCTGCCGCATGTGACGCTTGCGCGCTTCAACGCCGGGTTGCGCGGCGAGGCGGCGGGGCGGATGCGCGCCTTCGTCCTCGACGGCGCGGGCTTCCGGGCCGGGCCCTTCGAGGTGGAGGGCTTCGCGCTCTGGCGCTCGCATCTGGGACGGTCCGGGCCGATCTACGAGGCGCTGGCCGAATATCCGCTCGCGGGCGGGAGAGCCGAGGGAGATGGCCAATGAACTGGAACGTGCTGGCGGCGCTCGCGGTCGTGAGCGTCGGCGGGGTGGCGGTGGCGGTGCAGGCGCCGGTCAATTCGGCGCTGAGCCGGGCGATCGGGAACAATCTCTTCGCCGCGACGATCTCCTTCGGCGTGGGCTTCGTGCTGCTGCTGGCGCTCTCGACGGTGCGCGGGGCGGTGCCCACGCTCGGCGATCTGCGCGTCGCCCCCTGGTGGGGCTGGCTCGGCGGTGTTCTCGGCGCCCTCTACGTCTGGTCGGCGATCTACAGCGTGCCGAAGCTCGGGGTGGTGACGATGATCGCGACCCTGATCCTCGGCCAGCTGGTGGGGGCCATCGTGCTCGACGCCGTCGGCGCCTTCGGCCTGCCGGTCAAGGAGATCGGCTGGCAGCGCATCCTGGCGATCGTGATGGTTGCGGGCGGGGTGATCCTGTCGCGGCTGTGACGCGCACCGCGCAGTGCCAGCGGCCTTCGCCGCCGACTCCCATCCCGCCCGTGCCCGGGTGTCCCCAGCCCGATCGACCCGCGGCGATCGGGCCGCGCCGGCCCTGCCGGCAGGCGCCGCGGCTCAGGCGCGTTCCACGTATTCCATGGTCTCGGTCGAGACGATCACCGCCTCGCCTTCGCCGACGAAGGGCGGCACCATGATGCGCAGGCCGTTGTCGAGGATCGCCGGCTTGAAGCTGTTGGCGGCGGTCTGGCCCTTCACCGCGGGCTCGGTCTCGACGATGGTGCAGGTGACCTTGTCGGGCAGCATCGCGTTGAGCGCCTCGTCCTCGTAATATTCGACCTGGATCGTCATGCCGTCCTGCAGGAAGGGGCGGCGGTCGCCGAAGATGTCGGCGGGGATCGTCATCTGGTCGAAGGTGTCGGCATCCATGAAATGCAGCAGACCTTCGGATTCGTAGAGGAACTGCTGGTCCTTCTGGTCCAGCCGCACCCGCTCGACCTTGTCGGCGGATCGGAAGCGCTCGTTGAGCTTGCGGCCGTCGCGGAGGTTCTTCATCTCCACCTGGGCGAAGGCGCCGCCCTTGCCGGGCTTGACGTGGCCGACCTTCACCGCGACCCAGAGCCCGCCGTCGTGGTCGAGGATATAGCCGGGGCGGATCTCGTTGCCATTGATCTTCGGCATGGGATTTGTCCAATCCATTCATCTGTTTGAAAGTCACGCGTGCTATAGAACCATGATCGAGCGCTGGCAACTGCCGGCGTCGGCGCCGGTTCCTCCGCGGATCGCGCCTCGTGCAGACGATCCGGTCCGCCGGAAGGCCCGGCGGCGGGCCCCGCGGCCCGGCATCCGGGAAGTGTATCATGTCATCGAGTTCCGGGCTTCCGCCCGTCCCGCTCGCGCGCAATCTCGCCGCGCGCGGCTTTTCCAGTCTCACATCCGTGCAACGCGCCGTGCTGGCGGCGATGCCGCAGCCGGGCGACCTGCTTGTCTCCGCGCCGACCGGCACGGGCAAGACCCTGGCCTTCGGCATCGCCATCGCCGCGTGCCTGCTCGGTCCCGCGGGCGCGGTCGTTCCGGGCGAGGCCCCGCGCGCGCTCGTTGTGGTGCCGACGCGCGACATCGCCGCGCAGGTCCGCCGCGAGTTCCTCTGGCTCTTCGCCGGCACCGGGGCGCGGATCGCCTGCTGCACCGGCGGCACCGAGCTTCAGGCCGAGCGGGCGCTGCTGGCGGCGGGGGTGGATCTGGTGGTGGGGACGCCGGGGCGGCTGCGCGATCATGTGGAGGCCGGCAAGCTGCGGCTGGGAGAGGTGGGCCTTCTGGTGCTCGACGAGGCCGACGACCTGCTGACGAAGGGATTTCGCCCCGACCTCGACCGCATCCTGGCCGCGCTGCCGCAGGAGCGGCGGCTGCTGCTCTTCTCCGCGACGATCCCGCCGCGGGCGGAGGAGCTGGCGCGGCGCCTCTGCGCGGGTGCGCGCATGGTGGCGGTGCGCGACGCGGCCGGGGCCCCGGGCGGAGTGGCGCTCCAGGGCGTGGCGGTGCCGCCCGGGGCGGAGCGGGCGGTGATCGCGCGCCTCCTGCGCTATCACGCGGCGCGGGCGGCGCTGGTCTTCTGCCCGCGCCGCACGGCGGTGACCGAGCTCGCCGACTGGCTCGCGGGCTGCGGGCTCCGGATTGTCAGCCTTTCGGGCGCGCTGTCGCGTGTCGAGCGCGAGGCGGCCCTCGCCGGGCTGCGCGCGGGCAGCGTGTCCATCTGCGTCGCGACCGATCTCGCCGCCCGCGGCCTCGACCTGCCGAATGTCGATCTGGTGATCCATGCCGGCATGCCGCAATCCCCCGAGGCGCTGCTGCACCGCTGCGGCCGGACCGGCCGCGCCGGGCGCAGCGGGCTCGCGATCCTCGTGGTCGGCGCGGCGGAGCGCGCGAAGGCGGAGCGCTTCGCGCGCCGCGCGGGGCTCGCCCTGGTGTGGAGCGAGGCGCCCGACGAGGCCGCGCTGCTCGCGCGCGACCACGAACGCATGCTCAAGGATCCGGCGCTCGGCCCGGCGGAGCCCGCCGATCACGCGGGCATCATCGCCCGGCTGATCGCGGTGCATTCGCCCGAGGCGCTGGCCCGGGCCTATGCCAGGCTCTGGCGCGCGCTGCGCCCCGTCCTGCCGATCTGAGGTTTCGTCCTCCGCGCCCCTTGCGCCGCTGCCCGCGACGGGCTTTGCTCGGGCGAACGAGCAACGGGCGGCGCATGGGGTATTCGGCCTGGCAGATCCTTCGCAACGCGCTGGCGGGTGACCGGCACTGGCGCCCGGTCTGGCGCGACCCGACGCCGAAGCCCGCCTATGAAGTGATCGTCATCGGCGGCGGCGGGCACGGGCTCGCCACTGCCTATTACCTCGCGAAGAACCACGGGATCCGCGATGTCGCCGTGTTGGAACGCGGCTGGCTCGGCGGCGGCAATATCGGCCGCAACACCACGATCGTGCGCGCGAACTACCTGCTCCCGGGCAATTCGGAATTCTACTCGCATTCGCTGAAGCTCTGGGAGGGGCTGGAGCGCGAGCTGAACTACAACGTGATGATGTCGCAGCGCGGCATCCTGAACCTCTGCCATTCCGATCCGCAGTTCGACGCCTTCGCCCGGCGCGGCAATGCCATGCGCTTCCAGGGCGACGATGCGGAGCTGCTGAGCCGCGACGAGGTCCGGGCCCATGCGCCGTTCCTGAATTTCGACGACGCGCGGTTTCCGATCCGGGGCGGGCTGCTGCACCGGCGCGGCGGCACCGCGCGCCACGATGCCGTCGCCTGGGGCTTCGCGCGGGGCGCGGATGCGCGCGGGGTGGATCTGATCCAGAACTGCGCGGTGACGGGCTTCCGCATCGAGGGCGGCCGGGTCCGCGGGGTCGAGACCTCGCGCGGCTACATCGCCGCGAGGAAGGTCGGGATGGCGGTGGCCGGCCGGTCGAGCCAGGTCGGCGCCATGGCCGGGCTGCGGCTGCCGATCGAGAGCCATGTGCTGCAGGCCTTCGTGACCGAGGGGCTGAAGCCGGTGCTCCCGGGTGTCATCTCCTTCGGCATGGGCCATTTCTACATCAGCCAGTCGGACAAGGGCGGGCTGGTCTTCGGCGGCGACCTCGACTTCTACAATTCCTATGCCGCGCGGGGAAACCTGCCCATGGTCGAGCATGTGATGGAGGCCGGCATGGCGCTGATGCCGATGATCGGCCGGGCGCGAATCCTGCGCAACTGGGGCGGGATCATGGACATGACCTCGGACGGCTCGCCGATCATCGACCGCACGCCGGTCGACGGGCTCTTCTTCAACGGCGGCTGGTGCTACGGCGGCTTCAAGGCGACGCCAGCCTCGGGCTGGTGCTTCGCGCATCTGATCGCGACGGGCCAATCACACCCGGCGGCGGCGCGGCTGCGCATGGACCGCTTCGCTACCGGACGGGTGCTGGACGAGGAGGGGACCGGTGCCCAGCACAACCTGCACTGATCATTCCGTCGCTACCCAGACCGCCGCGCCCGCGCCGGCGCGGAGCAGGGGCGCGCCCGCGACGAGGCCGGCCCCGCCGCCGATCAGCGCGCCGGTGGCGGCGCGTTTCTCCGTGGTTTTGCCGCAGGCCGCGCCGAAAAGAAGGATTGCCGCGAGCGCGGCGAAGGCGAGCTTGCTCATGATGGCGCTCCCTTGCTTTTCGAACTGCCCCGGGACAACGCGCGAGAAGGGCGTTTGGCTCCCGCGCGCGGCCGGATGCGCGGAAAGGCTCCCCCCATGCGCCTGATCTGCCCCCTCTGCGGCGAGCGCGACCTGCGCGAATTCGTCTATCGCGGCGCGGCGGTGCTGCTCCGGCGCCCCGCGCCGGAGGCGGGCGCGGCGGCCTTCCTCGACTATCTCGTGACGCGCGACAATCCGGCGGGGCCGAATGCGGAGCTCTGGCAGCACGAGGGCGGCTGCCGCGCCTGGCTGCGAGTGGTGCGCGACACCCGCGACCATGCGGTGCTCGAGGTCGCGCTCGCGCGCGAGCTCGCGCGATGAGCCGGCTGGCAAGCGGCGGGCAGATCGACCGCAGCCGCGACCTCGACGTGCTCTTCGACGGGCGGCAGCTGGTGGCGCATCCCGGCGACACCCTCGCCTCGGCGCTCCTGGCCAACGGCATCCGGCTGGTCGGCCGCAGCTTCAAATACCACCGGCCGCGCGGCATCCTCGCCGCCGGCTCCGAGGAGCCGAACGCGCTGGTGACGATCGGCCATCACGCGGCGCGGATCCCGAACGTGCGCGCGACCATGCAGGAGGCGCATGACGGGCTGGTGGCCTTCAGCCAGAACCGCTGGCCCAGGCTCGGCCTCGACCTGATGGCGGTGAACGATCTCGCTTCGCCCCTTCTGGGCGCGGGCTTCTACTACAAGACCTTCATGTGGCCCGCGGCCTTCTGGGAGCGGCTCTACGAGCCGCTGATCCGGCGCGCGGCGGGTCTCGGGCGGCTCGACACGGCGCCGGACCGCGACCCGCACGAGAAGGCCTTCGCCTTCTGCGACCTTCTGGTGATCGGCGCCGGGCCGGCCGGTCTGATGGCGGCGCTGACCGCCGGGCGGGCGGGGGCGCGGGTGATCCTCGCCGACGAGGATTTCCGCCTGGGCGGGCGGCTCAACGCCGAGCGGCTGGAGGTCGGCGGCATGCCCGGCGCGGCCTGGGCGGCGGCGGCGGTGGCGGAGCTGGCGGCGATGCCGAACCTGCGCCTGATGCCGCGCACCACCGTGACCGGCGCCTATGACGGCGGCACCTATGGCGCGCTCGAGCGCGTGTCCGAGCACGTCGGCCTGCCGCCCGCGCATGCGCCGCGCAACGCCTTCTGGCGGATCGTCGCGCGAAGGGCCGTGCTCGCCTCCGGCGCCATCGAGCGGCCCCTGGCCTTTCCCGACAACGACCGGCCCGGCATCATGCTGGCCGGCGCGATGCGCGGCTATCTCCACCGCTGGTCGGTGGCGCCGGGCCGCCGGGCCGTGGTCTTCACCGACAACGACGACGGCTGGCGCACCGCGCGCGACCTGGCCGAGGCCGGGGTGGAGGTCGCGGCGCTGGTCGACAGCCGCGAGGACGTGGCGCTGCCCGAGGGCCCGTGGCGCGGCCATGCCGGGGCGGCGATCACCGGCACCCGCGGAAGGCGCGGGCTGAAGGCCGTGCGGCTGCGCGACCGGGGGGGGGAAAGCTGGATCGAGGCGGATTGCCTCGCGGTCTCGGGCGGCTGGAACCCCGCGCTCCACCTGAGCTGCCACATGAACGGTCGGCCCGAATGGGACGCGGCGATCGCCGCCTTCGTGCCGGCGGCGGGCGCGGTGCCGGGGCTGGCCGCGGCCGGTGCGGCGGCGGGCGCCTTCTCCACCCGTGCGGCCCTCTCCGGCGGCGCGGCGGCGGCTGCGGCGGCGCTCGCCGATCTCGGCATGGCGGCGCCGCCGGTGGAGGTCCCGGAGGCCGAGGATGCCGCGACCCGGATCGCGCCGCTCTGGCGGGTGCGGGGGGCGAAGGGCCGCGCCTGGCTCGATTTCCAGAACGACGTCACCGTGAAGGACGTGGCGCTGGCGGCGCGGGAGAATTTCGCCTCCGTCGAGCACATGAAGCGCTACACCACGCTCGGCATGGCGACCGATCAGGGCAAGACCTCCGGCGTGGCCGGGCTCGCGGTGCTGGCCGAGCTGACCGGGCGCGGCATCGCCGCAACCGGGACCACGACCTTCCGCCCGCCCTATACGCCGGTGCCGATCGCCGCCCTCGGCGCCGGGGGCGCGGGGCAGGGGCTGGCGCCGCGGCGCTTCCTGCCCGCGCATGACGCCATCGCCGAGGCCGGCGCCGCCTTCGTCGAGGCCGGGCTCTGGTATCGCCCGAGCCATTATCCCGCCCCGGGCGAGACCGGCTGGCGCCCGGCCTGCGACCGCGAGGTGGGCTTCGTGCGGAACGCGGTCGGGGTCTGCGACGTGACCACGCTCGGCAAGATCGACGTCCAGGGCCCGGATGCCGCAGATTTTCTCGACCGGGTCTATGCCAATACCGTCTCGACCCTTGCCACCGGTCGGGTCCGCTACGGGCTGATGCTGCGCGAGGACGGCTTCGTCATGGACGATGGCACCGTCGCGCGGCTCGGGGAGACGCATTTCCTGCTCACCACCACCACGGCCGCCGCGGCGCAGGTCATGGCGCATCTGGAATTCTGCGCGCAATGCCTCTGGCCGGAGCTCGATGTCGCGATCCTCTCCGTCACCGAGCATTGGGCGCAGATCGCGGTCGCCGGGCCGCGGTCGCGGGAGCTCGTCAATGAAGTCCTTGTGCGTCCCGTCTCGGACTCGGACTTCCCCTTCATGGCCTGCGGCGAGGCGGCGGTGGCGGGCGTGGCGGGGC
>NZ_DAIUBO010000122.1:0-11384 GCF_036846665.1 Amaricoccus sp.
GAGGGTGTGACCTATCTGGACGAGGGTCCGGCGCGTCTCGTCCCCGGGGGGGTCGAGGCCGGGGGGCGCAGGATCACGGCTCCCAAGGTGATCGTCGCGACCGGTGGCCGACCCGCCGTGCCCGACATCCCTGGGATCCAGGGCGCACCAACGCTCGATAGCACGTCGCTGCTGGAGCTGGACCGATTGCCCGAAAGCCTGATCTTCCTCGGCGGCGGCTATATCGGCGTGGAGCTGGCGCAGATCATGGCGCGGATGGGCACCCGCGCCACCATCGTCTGCCGCTCGCGCCTGTTGCCGCGCACCGAGCCGGAGGTGTCCGAGGCGCTCACGGCGACCTTGCGCGCCGAGGGTGTCACGGTTCTTGACGGCGCAACCTATCACGCCGCGAATAGCGACGGTGACCGTGCGATGCTGACCGTGACGGTGAATGGCGCAGAGCGCGATCTGACGGCCGACTGCCTCGTCCTGACGACGGGACGCGCACCCAACACCGAGGGGCTGGACCTCGCGGAGATGGGCGTCGAGACCGACGCACGCGGTGCGATCCGGGTTGGCGACGACATGCAGACCACCAAGCCCGGCATCTTTGCGGCGGGCGACGTGACCGACCGCGACCAGTTCGTCTACATGGCCGCCCACGGTGCCAAGCTCGCTTCCCGCAACGCCGTGCTGGGCGGGACTGAACGCTACGACAATACCGCCATGCCTTGGGTGGTGTTCACCGATCCGCAGGTTGCAGGCGTTGGGCTGACCGAACGCCAAGCGCGCGCGGCGGGTCATGACGTCAAGACCAGTGTGCTGACCCTCGACAACGTGCCCCGCGCGCTAGCCGCCCGCGACACGCGCGGCCTGATCAAGCTCGTCGCGGACCGGGCGACCGACCGCCTGCTGGGCGGCGTGATCATGGCGCCGGAGGGAGCCGACAGCATTCAGACCCTCGTTATGGCGCTGAAGGCCGGCATGACGACGAATGCGCTCGGCGAGACCATCTTTCCTTATCTCACCACGGTCGAGGGGCTGAAGCTCGCCGCGCAGACCTTCGACATGGATGTCGCCAAGCTGTCGTGTTGTGCGGGATGAAGCTGATTTCCGGTGTCGATTGCGACCGTGGACTTCGGCACTATTTCGTGAATGGACATTGGCAAAACCCAACAATACTAATTTGGTATGCGTAAACTCGCTTCACTCATTGCCGTCGTGTTTCTTGTGGTGTTCGCCGCAAGCACAATCGTGCATGCGGTGAGCGCGAACGCGATGGCGTTGGACATGGCGATGGCCGACGGCGGCGCGATGTCGATGCCCGACTGCCAGGGCTGCCCCGAGGACGGCGACAGCGACGCGAACGCAAGTTGTGATCTGGTTTGTACCGCGCCCGCGTTCGCCGTCCTGAGAGCGGTGGGACCCGCACAGGTCATGATGCCGTTGCTGCGTCAGGACCGGCCTCTCGGCATGACCCTTCCGCGCGGGCTTCGCGCGCCGCCGGACCCTTTCCCTCCCCGAACTTTCATCTGATCCGACGGTAGGCCGCCTGCGAGGGCGTGTTTGTGACCGTTGGCCCGCGTCTCTGAGCGCCTGCATGGCGTCCGGAGGCGCTCAGCCCTCGCGCTGCTCGCGCGAGATCGAACGGCACAATTCAGATGAGACAAACACATGACTTCGAATTTCCCACCGGCGCTGTCGCGCCGAGGCTTTCTGGCCGGTGGCGCCGCCACCGGAGCCGCGCTTTCCCTGCGCCCGGCCTGGGCAGATACGCACCGCGCCTTCACCCTGCGCGCCGCGCCGGGACGGGCGCGGCTTGTCCCCGAACCCTGGGGCGAGAGCGACGTTTGGTGCTATGGCGGTATCGTGCCGGGCCCCGAGATCCGGGTGCGGCAGGGCGACCGGCTGCGCATCGCGGTCGAGAACGCGCTGGACGAGGACACAACCGTGCACTGGCACGGGCTACGGGTGCCCAATGACATGGACGGCGTGCCGCATCTGACCCAGGCCCCGATCGTGCCGGGCGAGACCTCTACCTACGCGTTCGACGCGGTCGATGCCGGCACCTTCTGGTATCACCCGCATCAGCGCAGCTTCGAGCAGGTCGGGCGCGGTCTTTACGGCGCTTTGATCATCGAAGAGGCGAACCCGCCGCAGGTGGACCGCGAAATGGTCTGGGTGCTTGACGACTGGCGGCTCACCCAAGAGGCAGAAATCGACGACAGTTTCGGCGATTTCCACGATATGAGCCATGCCGGGCGGCTCGGCAACACGGTGACGATTAACGGTCGCGCCCCCGACGCCGTGCCGGTGCGGACAGGCGAGCGGATCCGGCTGCGCCTGATCAACGCCGCCAATGCCCGCATCTTCGCGCTGGATTTCGGCGATCTCGCGCCGCAGGTGATCGCGCTCGACGGCCAGCCGGTCACGCCCCATGCGGCGCCCGGCGGGCGGGTGGTGCTGGGCCCGGCCATGCGCGCCGACCTGATGCTCGACGTGACCGCCGTGCCGGGCGCGACGATCTCCGTCATCGACCGATTTTTCGCGCAGGACGCCTACGCCCTCCTCGATCTGACGGTGGCGGAGACGCCACTCCGCGACACAGCCCCCAACTGGTCCATGGAGCTGCCCTCGAACCCGCTGCCCGAACCCGACATCGCGCGCGCCCGTCGTCACGAGGTGACATTCACCGGTGGCATGATGGGCGGGATGGTCGAGCGCCAGATGGGCCTTTCCAGCGAAAGCGGCATAGGGGGCATGATGGGCGGCGGCATGATGAACCGGATGCACGACGGCGGCATCTGGTTCGTCAACGGCGTGGCGGCCGAAGGGCATATCCTTGACCCGATGCTGACGCTGGAGCGCGATGCCTCCCACGTCATCGCCATGACCAACGCCACGGCGTTCCATCACCCGATCCACTTGCACGGCCACTCCTTCCGCGTGATCAGCCGCAACGGGACGCCCACGGCGCATCGCGAATGGCAGGACACCGTGCTGATGGCCCCGCGCGAACGGGTCGAGATCGCCTTCGTGGCCGACAATCCGGGCGACTGGATGTTCCACTGCCACATCCTCGAGCATCAGGCGGGTGGGATGATGGGTGTGATCCGTGTGGCCTGAGGGGAAAGCGATGATGAAAGTGCGCTCAGTGAGCGGATCGCCGCTCGGACGGCGCCACGTGCTCGCGATGCTGGGCGGTGTGGCGCTCTCCGGGTTGTCTCCGGCGCGGTGGGCGCAGGCTGGGGACGCTGCGGCCTCCGCACTGGCCTTCGACGGCGATGCGCTCGTCGTCGCGGGCGCGCAGGTGTGGCGGCACGACCTGTCGGGTGGTGCCTCAGCGACCTTGGCCACGCCACGCCCCCATATCCGGGCGCTCGCCACTCACCCCGCGCGGACCGGGCGGCTGTTCGCGGCGTCGGACGGCGGCGGGCTCGACCGGTCCGACGATGGCGGCCGGACATGGGCTGCTGCCTCGGGAGGACTGCCGCAGGCGCAGGTAGCTGCGCTCGCCATCGCGGCGGGGGCACAGGACACGGTCTATGCCGCCGTCGCGGGCGACGGGCTATGGCAAAGTGAAGACGCGGGGGAAAACTGGTCCTTCGTGATGGACCGCCCCTGGATCGCTGAGGCCGAGCGCGAGATGCTGACGCTCGCCTCTGTCAATCTCGCCTCAGGCATGGGCGGCATCTGGATCTACGCCGGCACCGAGCGCGGCCTGACCCGCGTGCCCGACTGCTTCTGCCGCTGGCAGGACGTGGTGGCGGGCGACGCAATGGATGCGCTGGTCGCGGGCACGCCGCCCGCGCCCGAGGCCCCGCTGCCCGAGGGCGAGCCGGTACTGGCTCTCGCCTCGGCAATGGCTGCCCCGGAACGATTTGTCGCCGGGCTGCCCTCGGGCCTTTGGGCCTCCACCGATGGCGGGGTGACCTGGTCGCGGAGATCGGGCCTCGTCGCGACCGCGCTCGCCGTTCACCCGACAGAGCCATCCCGGATCGCCGCCGCCACCGCGGACGGGGTGATCCTCAGCCATGACGGCGGGGCCTCATGGGCCGCGCTTCCGACCACATGAAAGGATCAAACATGAAACGTATTGCTCTTGCCACTTTCCTCGCTTTGGCCACCCCGGCCCTTGCAGCCGAACCCGTGACTATCTGGCGCGATCCCGGCTGCGGCTGCTGCGACGCCTATGCAGAATACCTGCGGGCGGAAGGTTTCGAGGTCACCGTGATCGACGATCATGACTTCGTCGACCGCTCTGTCGCCGCAGGCGTCCCCGAGCAGGGGGTGGGCTGCCACCTCGCCATGATCGACGGCTATGTCGTCAGCGGTCTGGTTCCCGCCGAGATCATCGAGCGGCTGCTCGAGGAACGCCCCGACATCACCGGCATCACCCTGCCGGGCATGCCTGCCAATGCGCCGGGGATGGCGCCCGCGAAGACGGGCACGCTGCGCACCTACTCGTTCGGGCCCAATGGAGTGGCGGTCTATGCCGATGAATGACACCGCAACCGCCCCGCAGACGACCCTGGTCGCCGCCATGTTGGGCGACGTCCGGGCGCTGTTCACGCGACCCGGCCTCGTCACGATGGCTCTGGCGGGCGCCTGCGCCACCGTCGCCTTCGACTTCTTCGGCCAGAGCCTCAGCCCGATGCTAGGCTTCGCCAACCTCGCGCCGGTTCCACTCGCCAACAACGTGATCCAGACGCTCTTCGGCGCCACCTACAAGCCAGGCGCTGAATTCCTGCACTACTTCGCGGGGATGGTGGCCTATCCGCTTGGCTGGATGGTGCTCGCGCGGCCCATCGCGCGCACGCTCGCGCCACGGCTTGGCTGGGCGGTCCCTGCCGCCGTCTACGGCGTTCTGCTCTGGGTCTTTGCGCTCTACGTCATGGCGCATCTCGTCGCCGGCAATCCGGCGTTCCTAGGCTTCACCGGCATCACCTGGGTCGCGCTCGTCGGTCACGTTCTCTTCGCGCTCGTCGCCGCCTGGGTGGTGGCATGGCGCGATGACACAAGGGAGGCAGGCTGATGGGCGACTGCATGAGCCAGATGATGGGCGGGCCCATGGTGGGCATGATGCTGGGTGGCGGACTTGTCCTGCTGCTGCTGATCGCAGTGCTGATTTTGGCGGTGGCGGCGCTGATCAAGTATCTGCGGAGGCCCGCATGACGCGCCGGGGCTTCTTCACAGCCGCTGCTCTTGTGGCGGCGACCGGTGCGGCAGGCTGGATCGCGGCGGCTCAACAAGCGCCGGACGCCGAGAGCCTGACCTTCCTCGGCGAGCCGGTCACCGCGGCGCAGCTTGCGCTTGGGCAGGAGGTCTACGCCGCCAATTGCGCCTCCTGCCACGGGGCGGACCTGGAAGGCCAGCCCGACTGGCGCAGGCGTAACGAGAATGGCCGGATGCCCGCGCCGCCGCACGATGCGAGCGGCCATACCTGGCACCATGCGGACCGCCAGTTATTCACAATCACCAGGCTCGGTGTGAGCGCCATCGTGCCCGGCTATGAAAGCGACATGCCGGCGTTCGAGGGCATCCTGTCCGATGACGAGATCGTGGCCGTTCTGGCCTGGATCAAGAGCACCTGGCCCGAGCGCGAGCGCGGATTTCAGGCCGAAGTGACGGCGAATGACGAGGGCGGATCATGAGCGACGGAGCCCGTCATGTCGCTCGCCCCGCGGGCGGAAGGCTGCTCGCGATGCTTCCCCTCGCCATCGCGGCGCTGCTTGGCGGCGCTTTCTATTGGGGGCTCTGGAACAAGGACGACCGCCTGCCCTCCACGCTGATCGGGCGGCCCGTGCCGGAGTTCGCCCTGCCGCCGATCGAAGGGCGCGACGACGGTCTGTCGTCGGAAGACCTGCGCGGCGAGGTCTCCATCGTGAACGTCTGGGCCTCCTGGTGCGTGCCCTGCCGTGTGGAGATGCCCTTGCTGGTCGAGTTGGCCGCAACGGGCTCGGTTCCGATCCACGGCATCAATCACAGGGACGCTCGCGGCGCGGCCCTCGGGTTTCTCGCCGAGCTCGGCGACCCCTATACGCGGATCGGGGCCGACCGGAACGGGCGGGTCTCCATCGACTGGGGCGTCTACGGTCTGCCCGAGACCTTCGTGATCGATGGCGATGGACGGATCGCCTACAAGCATGTCGGGCCCTTCGACCGCCGCGCGCTGGACGAAGAGATCCTGCCCGTCGTCCGCCGGTTGCAGGCGGAGGACGGATCATGAGGCGGCGCGACCTGCTGGCCGGTGCGCTGGCCTTTGCTGCAACACCCGCTGCCGCACGCCCCGTGATGCCGCTGCACGAGACCCCGCGCGAGATGCTCTCGCCGCCCTTCGTGGATGGAGACGGGCGCGACCTGACGCTGGCGGATTTCCGGGGCCGCGTGGTGTTGCTCAACGTGTGGGCCACCTGGTGCGCGCCGTGCCGCGAGGAGATGCCGACGCTAGACCGTCTGCAGGCGCAGCTTGGCGGCAACGATTTCCACGTCTTGCCCCTGTCCATCGACCGTGCGGGGCTTGGGCCGGTGCAGCGCTTCTACGCCGAAATCGGCATCCGACATCTGGGCCAGTACCTCGCCGAGGACATCCGCGCGATGCTCGCCTTCGCCGTCATCGGACTGCCCACGACCTTGCTGATCGACCGGCAGGGGCGCGAACGCGGCCGCCTGACGGGACCCGCCGAATGGGACAGCGCGGAGGCGATCGAACAATTCCAGACCATCATCGCTGAAAGGAACAGATGACCATGCCTGACACATCCTCTGACCAAGGCGCCGCCCGACCGGGAGGTTTCTCCATGCCGTTCGGGCGCCGCGGCCTCATCCTCGCCGCGATGGCGCTGATCGGCGCAGGGCTGTGGCTCAATTGGGGCTGGGTCGCCGCGATCGGCGCCGCCCCCCTGATCCTCGCCGTCGCCCCCTGCGCCGTCATGTGCGGCCTGGGACTCTGCATGATGGGCGGCTCGAAATCCTGTGCCGCCCCGACACGTTCGGACGCCGGTCCGGAAACCGCGAGGGACTGATCCTCGCCCCACCACCAGAAGGAGCAATCCGATGAAGACGATGCAGACATACGCGATGGCCGCCGTTCTGAGCCTCGGCCTCGCCACATCCGCCGCCTTGGCGCAGAGCGACTCCCCGGCCATGCCCGAGGGACAGATGCAGGGCATGATGGGCGGCGACATGCAGGGCATGATGGGCATGATGCAGATGATGCAGGCCATGGGTCCGATGATGGAGGCCTGCACTGAGATGATGCAGCAGATGGCGCATCATCAGCCCGGCCATCCCGACGCTGCGACGCCCCCTGCCGGGCAGGACACGACCCCAGCGCCACAGGGCGGCTGACATCAAGACGCCCGGGCCGCACTCGCCGCTCGGGCGGCCACTCCGAAGGACCCGATCCGATGAACACCACTCCCAACACCGGTGGCTTGCGACGCATCCGGCGCCTGCTCTGGGCGGCCGTTGCCGGAACCGCCCTGGCTTTCGGCGCCGCCGCCCTCTGGCGCGCCTTCACCCCCTCCGACCTGCCGGCGCCCCGCGCGACGGGCGAGGCCGCGATCGTCAACGCCTATTCGCTGACCGATCATACGGGACGCACGGTGACGTCCGATGCCTATCACGGGCAGTGGCAACTGGTGTTCTTCGGCTTCACTTTCTGTCCCGACATCTGCCCGACCACGCTCGCCTACATGGCCAGCGTGATGGACATCCTCGGACCAGAAGCCGACCGGGTCACGCCGATCTTCGTGACCGTCGACCCGGCGCGCGACACCGTCGACGTGATGGCGGAATATGTCGCCGCGTTCCATCCGCGGCTGATCGGCCTCACGGGGACCGAGGCGCAGGTCGCCGAGGCCGCCGGCAATTTCCGCGTCTGGTACGAACGATCCGAGGACGCAACCGCGCCCGACGGCTATCTGATGGCGCATTCCGGCTACATCTACCTGATGCGCCCCGACGGCGGCTTCGACTCGGTCTACCGAGAAGGCGATCAGCCGCCGGAAGCGCTCGCCGACGAGATTTTCATGCGTATCGAGAGGGACGAGAGATCCTGATGAAGCTTTTTCTTGCCGCGGCGTGTATCGCCACATTTCCCGCAGCCGCGCTGGCGGAGGTCGTCGTCAGCGACCCCTGGGCGCGGGCCACCATTCTCGCGTCCCGTCCGGGGGCGGCCTACCTCACGCTGCACAGCGATGCCGACGACCGGCTGCTGTCGGCGACGACGCCGGTCGCGGATCACGTGATGATCCATGCCTCCGAGACGGGAGCGGACTCCGTCACGCGCATGATCCATCTCGACGCGCTCGATCTGGAGGCGGGACAGACGGTTCGGTTTGCTCCCGGCGGGATGCATCTGATGTTGCTGGGGCTCGCGGGCAAGCTCGACGAAGGCGCCTCGTTCCCGCTGACGCTGACCTTTGAGCGCGCGGGCGCGATCATGGTGGATGTCTCCGTGCTGGGAGTTGCGGCGACGGGTCCGGAGGGGGAGCCATGAGGCTGCCTGCAATCGTTGCCTTGCTGCTCCTCGCGGGCGCCGCACCGGCCGCCGCGCACCATCCAGGCGACCGTCTCGACGAGGTGATGGCGGAGAAGGAACCTGCTTTCGAGCCCACGGACTCGCGCCGCATGCCGGCCCTTTCGTTCGCCGGTTCGGACGGCGCCAGCCTCGATATGTCTGGGCTTGCGTACCGGATCGTCGTGCTCAGCTTCCTGCCCGAGGGCTGCGGCACGCCCTGCGCGGATCAGCAGGCGCTTCTGCAGGAGGTTCGCGATGCGGTGAACGTCACGCCGATGCGCGAGTTGGTCCAGTTCATGACCGTGAGCGGTGACGCGGCGCCCGATCCGGACGGGGAAGCCGGGAACTGGCGGTCCGTCATGCCCTCTGACGAAACGGTGGAGGCAGCCGCCGCGGCCTTCGCTGCGCTCTCCGCTCGGGTGACGGATGCGCCCATGGTCCATGTCATCGACCGGGGCGGGCGTCATACCGGCATTTTCCACGGCGCAGGGTTCGGGCGCATCAACCTGGTGCTCTACATCAACGGCCTGACCAACGCGCCGCCGCCTGAACCCGGACTGCTGGACCGACTGTTCGGGGCGTTCCGATGACAGCGGGGCCGCAGACCGGCGCGGCGCCGGGACGGGACTGGCTCGGTGCGCTACGCCGGTACTTCGCCTTCGCCGCCATTGCGCATCTGGTCTGGGAATTCGCGCACCTGCCGCTCTACACGATCTGGCTCACCGGGACCCCGGGCGAACTCGTCTTTGCGGCGGTCCACTGCCCGGGCGGCGACATACTGATCACGCTCAGCACGATCATGCTGTCGCTCTGCGTGTTCGGCAGCGCGGATTGGCCCCGCATTCGCTGGCACCGTGTGCTTGGGGGCGCGGTGATCTTCGGCGTCGCCTACACGATCTTCAGCGAGTGGCTGAACATCGAGCTACGCGAGGCCTGGGCCTATCGCGAGATGATGCCGGTGATCCCAGTGATCGACGCGGGGCTGAGCTCGATCCTGCAATGGATCGTCATCCCGGTCGTCGACTACTGCTGGGCCACCGGAGCCCGGCCGTGGCGGCGCGAACCTGTGGAGGTCGCGCATGGCTGACCTGTCGCTTCTCGGAATGACCGCGGCTCTGCTGGCTGGGGCGATCTCCTTCGCATCGCCCTGCGTCCTGCCGCTGGTTCCGGGCTACGTGTCCTACATCGCCGGAAGGACGACGACAGGCGGCGTGGCGTCCGGCCGGTCACAGACGCTTTGGCTCAGCTTCTGCTTCGTCCTCGGCTTCTCGACCATATTCATGATCCTCGGCGCGTCCGCGACGGCCCTCGGACAAGCACTGCTGCGCTGGCGCTACGAGCTCAATCTCGTCGGCGGCGGCATCGTGATCCTGTTCGGGCTCTTCATGATCGGCGCGGCGCGGATCGGCGCCATGCAGCGAGATCTGCGCTTCCATCTCGACATTCCCGGCGGCAGGCCCGCCGCGTCCTACGTGCTCGGGCTCGCCTTCGGTTTCGGCTGGACGCCGTGTATCGGCCCCATACTCGGCGCGATCCTGACCGCCAGCGCGGCGAGCGCAACGGTCGGCCAGGGCGTCGCGCTGCTCGCGATCTACTCCGCCGGTCTGGGCGTGCCGTTCCTGATCGTGGCGGGTTTCACCGACAGGCTCGCCGGCCGATTGCGGGGCGTCGGGCGGATCGGGCGTCGGCTGCACCAGGGCTCGGGCGCGGTCATGGTTCTGATGGGAGTGGCGATGATGACCGGGCGGCTGAGTGCGCTGTCCTACTGGATACTTGACACTTTTCCGGTGCTTGGACGAATTGGCTGAGCAAGCATTCGGGTCGGCGCTGCTGTCTCAGCCCGGCCGTTCGGGGTTGAAAGCGAGAAGCCGCAGCGCGTTCAGCGTGACAAGGACCGTCGCGCCGGTATCAGCAAGGATGGCGATCCAGAGCCCGGTGATGCCGAGGATCGTCGTCACAAGAAACACCGCCTTGAGGCCGAGCGCGATCGCCACGTTCTGCCTGATGTTCGCCATGGCTGCGCGAGCAAGCCGAATCTTGCCGGCCACATCGGTCACCCGATTGCGCAGGATCGCGGCGTCGGCGGTTTCAAGCGCGACGTCCGTTCCGGAACCCATGGCAACTCCAATGTGGGCGGTGGCGAGCGCAGGGGCATCGTTGATGCCGTCGCCCACCATCATGACATGGCCCGTGGCCGTCATCTCGCGGATCGCCGCGACCTTGTCTTCAGGCATCAGTTCGGCGCGATGCTCGATGCCCAACCCAGCGGAAATTGCTGCTGCCGTGCGCCGGTTGTCGCCGGTCAGCATCACAGACGCGATGCCAAGCGCCTTGAGTTGCTGCACCGCGCGGGCGGCATCCTCCCGGGGTCCATCCCGGAGCGCTACGAGTCCGACCAACCGGCTCCGGCGGAAGACCGCGACGACTGTCTTGCCTTCATCCTCCATGCCGACCACCGCCCCGCGCGCGTGGTCGTCCAACACACCGCGCTCCTCGGCGAACCGTGGAGAGCCCACCCAGGCGGTTTCACCCTCAACGACTGCTTCGGCCCCTTTGCCCGGAAGCGCTTTGGCGGCGGTCGCGGCCAGGAACGGCGCTCCCGCAGCTTCCGCGCGGGACAGGATCGCCTCCGCCAGAGGATGGCTCGACCCCGCTTCGACGGCGGCAGCCAGCGTCAGCACCTCCGTCTCCGATCCCGAGATCGGCACCACGTCCGTGACGCGCGGCCGTCCGTGGGTCAGGGTCCCCGTCTTGTCGAATGCGACATGCGTAGTCGCTGCCGCGGCTTCGATCACAGCGCCTCCCTTCATCAGCAGCCCACGCCGTGCGCCGGAAGAAAGCGCAGAGGCGATGGAAGCCGGCACCGAGATCACCAGCGCGC
>NZ_DAIUBO010000123.1:0-11177 GCF_036846665.1 Amaricoccus sp.
TGCGCCTCCGGGCGACCGGACCGGGCAAGGCGCCACCGGCGCCTCGCCTTCTCGGCCCGGGGGGAAGGTGGCGCGGGCCGCGCGGGGCGCGGCATTTTCCTTGTCCCGAGACTCGGCCTCAGGCCGCAGGATCGGTCAGTCGGAGGGGACGCCGGTATCAGATCGCCGCGCCCTCGAGCGGGTCGAGCAGCGGCCGGCCGCCGTCGACGCCGAGGATCTGGCCGGTGACGAAGCTCGCCGCGGGCGAGGCGAGATAGAGCGCCGCCTCCGCCACCTCGCTGGTGTCGCCGAGGCGCCCGAGCGGCGTGACCTCGGCCAGGGCGTCGGCGAGATCCTCGATCTCGGGCAGGGCCTTGGAGAGCGCCCGGGTCATCGTGCCGCCGACGGCGACGGCGTTCACCCGGATCCGATGGCTGGCGAAGGCCAGCGCCAGGCAGCGGGTCAGCTGCTCCAGCGCCGCGCAGCTCACCGAATAGGCGAAGAGCTCCGGCAGGGCGCGCCGGCCGAAGACCGAGCTGAGATTGACGATCGCCCGGTCGGACGGGGTCGGGGTCTCCTCGGTGGCATGCTCGATCATGCGCCGGGCGGCGATCTGGCTGAGCCGCAGGTTCGCGAGCACGTTGTGCTGCAGCGTCTCTTCGAAATGATCGGTCTCCGGCGCCAGCGGGTCGGAAGGCAGCAGCAGGCGCGCGGCATTGACCAGGATGTCGATGCCGTCATTGGCGTCGATGGTCGCGGCGATCAGGTTGGTCATGGAGAGCTTCTCGCGCAGATCGCCGACGAAGGCGATCGCCCGCCCGTCGAGCTCCTCGCTCGTGAGCGCCGCGACCTCCGAGTCGAGCTTGGCCTCCTCGTGGTCGGCCATCACCACGGAGGCGCCCGCCCGCACGAAGCGGCGCGCGACCGCGAGGCCGAAGCCGTTGGCGGCGCCGGTCACGATCACCGATTTTCCCGCCAGCTCGTTCGCCATGGAGGCCTCCCGCAAGCACCAAAGGGCTGGGCGGGAGCTTAGATCACCGCCACCGGGGCCGCGACCCCAAAACGAAGCCGCCCGCGCGCGGCGCCTTGCGGGTGGTCCATGCCGCGTCCATAAATCGATGCATGTCGGAGGAATTCGATCACGTCATCGTCGGGGCCGGCACGGCGGGCTGCCTCCTGGCCAACCGGCTGAGCGCCTCGGGCGAGCGGCGCGTGCTGCTGGTCGAGGCGGGGGGGCGGGACAATTATCCCTGGATCCACATCCCCGTCGGCTATCTCTATTGCATCGGCAACCCGCGCACCGACTGGATGTATGCGACCGAGGCCGAGCCGGGGCTGAACGGGCGCAGCCTGCGCTATCCGCGCGGGCGGGTGCTCGGCGGATGCTCCTCGATCAACGGCATGATCTACATGCGCGGCCAGGCGCGCGACTACGATGCCTGGGCCGAACTGACCGGAGAGCCGGACTGGGCCTGGGACAATGTCCTGCCGGATTTCATTGCCCATGAGAGCCACTGGCGCGCCGGGCCGGGGGCGGATCCGGCGTTCAACCGGCTGCACGGCGCGGCGGGCGAATGGCGGATCGAGAAGCAGCGGCTGAGCTGGGAGATCCTCGACGCCTTCAGCGCGGCGGCGCAGGAGGCGGGCATCCCGGCGCGGGCCGATTTCAACGACGGCGACAACGAGGGGGTGGGCTATTTCGAGGTGAACCAGCGGCGCGGCTGGCGCTGGAACGCCGCGAGCGCCTTCCTGCGCCCCGCGCGGGGCCGGCCGAACCTCACGATCTGGACCGGGGCGGAGACCCGGCGGCTCAGCCTCGGGCACGGCCCGGACGGCGGGCTCCTCTGCGCGGGGGTCGAGCTCGCGCGCGGCGGCGAGACGCTGTCGGTGCGGGCGCGGCGCGGGGTGATCCTCGCCGCCGGGGCGGTCAACAGCCCCAAGATCCTGCAGCTCTCCGGGCTGGGGCCGGCGGCGCTGCTCGGCGACCATGGCATCGAGGTCCGGGCGGATCTGCCGGGCGTCGGCGGCAATCTCCAGGACCACCTGCAATTGCGCACCGTCTTCCGGGTCTCGGGCACCAGGACGCTGAACACCACCGCGCGCAGCCTCGCCGGCAAGGCGGCGATCGCGCTGGAATACGCGCTGAGGCGGACCGGGCCCATGAGCATGGCGCCGAGCCAGCTCGGCGTCTTCACCCGCTCGCGGCCGGGGCTGAACCACGCCAATCTGGAATACCACGTCCAGCCGCTGAGCCTCGAGGCCTTCGGCGAGGGGCTGCACGATTTCCCGGCGATCACCGCCAGCGTCTGCAACCTCAACCCCACCAGCCGCGGCAACGTCGCGATCGCCAGCGCCGAGCCCGGTGACCCGCCGCGGATCCGGCCGAACTATCTCTCCACCGAGGAGGACCGCACGGTGGCCGCCGAGAGCCTGCGGGTGACGCGGCGCATCGTCGCGCAGCCGGCGCTGGCGCGCTTCCGGCCGCAGGAATGGAAGCCGGGGCCGGGCTTTCAGACCGACGCGGATCTCGTGCGCGCCGCGGGCGACATCGGCACCACCATCTTCCATCCGGTCGGCACCACGGCGATGGGCCGGGACGAAGACCCGCAGGCGGTGCTCGACCCGCGCCTGCGGATGCGCGACGGACGCGGCGGGCGCATCGGCGGCCTGCGGGTGGTCGATGCGGGCGCGATGCCGCTGATCACCAGCGGCAACACCAATGCGCCGGTGCTGATGATGGCCGAGAAGGCCGCACGCTGGATCCTCGCGGAGGCGTGACGGCATCCCCGCGCGACCCTTTTTCCCGCCCCCGCCCCCCAGGCCGACGCTCGTTGCCCGTGCGTCCCGACGGGCCCGGCCGGAAACGGCTTCAGACCGATTCGAAGGCCAGCGCGATGCCCTGGCCGCCGCCGATGCACATGGTGACGAGCGCACGCCTGCCGCCGCTGCGCTCGAGCTCGTAGAGCGCCTTGATCGCGAGGATCGCGCCGGTCGCGCCGACCGGATGGCCGAGCGCGATGGCGCCGCCGTTGGGATTGACCCGGGCGGGATCGAGGCCGAGCCCCTTGTTCACCGCGAGCGCCTGGGCGGCGAAGGCTTCGTTCGATTCGATCACGTCGAAATCCTCGACGCCGAGCCCGACCCGCTCCAGCAGCTTCTGCACCGCCGGCACCGGGCCAATGCCCATCACCTCGGGCCGCACCCCGGAATGGGCATAGCCGATCATGCGCGCGCGGGCCTTGAGCCCCGCCTTCTCGGCGGCCTCGGCACCGGCGAGCACCAGCGCCGCGGCGCCGTCATTGATGCCGCTGGCGTTGCC
Organism: Amaricoccus sp.; assembly: GCF_036846665.1. Classification (NCBI taxonomy): domain Bacteria; kingdom Pseudomonadati; phylum Pseudomonadota; class Alphaproteobacteria; order Rhodobacterales; family Paracoccaceae; genus Amaricoccus; species Amaricoccus sp. The sequence goes on from NZ_DAIUBO010000123.1 coordinate 3,299, forward strand.
GGCGGTCACGGTCCCGTCCCGTTTGAAGACGGTCTTGAGCGCGCCGAGCTTGTCGAGGGTCGTGGCCTTGGGATGCTCGTCGGTGTCGAAGGCGACCATGTCGCGCTTCACCTTGACCTCGATCGGCACGATCTGCTCCCTGAAGCGGCCGGCCGAGATCGCGGCGGCGGCGCGGTTCTGGCTCTCCAGCGCGAAGGCGTCCTGGTCGGCGCGGGTGATCTGGTGTTCGGCGGCGACGTTCTCCGCGGTCACGCCCATGTGCCCGGTGCCGAAGGGGCAGGTCAGCGCGCCGACCATCATGTCGACGGCGGCGGTATCGCCCATCTTCTGGCCCCAGCGCGCCGCGGGCAGCGCATAGGGCCCGCGCGACATGCTCTCCGCACCGCCGGCCAGGGCGAAATCCGCGTCTCCCATCGCCAGCGCCTGGACGCAGGAGACGATCGCCTGGGCGCCCGAGCCGCAGAGGCGGTTCACGTTCATCGCCGGCGCGCTGTCGGGGACCCCGGCCTCGATCGCCGCGGCCCGGCTGAGATACATGTCCCGCGGCTCGGTGTTGATCACATGGCCGAAGACCACATGCCCGATCTGCCCGCCCTCCACGCCGGAGCGCTCCAGCGCGGCCTTCGCGGCGGCGGCGGCGAGCTTGATGGGTGGCGTCCCGGCGAGGCTGCCGCCGAAGGTGCCGATCGCGGTGCGCGCGCCGTCGAGAATCACGATGTCCTGCTGCATGGCCGTTCCCTCCCCGGGCTGATCCGAGGCCCGAGCCTCGCGCGGCCCGCCGCCGATCGCAAGGGCTTTCGCCGGTGTCGCGACGGAAGCGGCGCGCCGCTGCGTTGGAAGACCGACGAGGCGCGTCGCACCCGGCGCCGGCCCGCCAGACCACCGGTTCCGTTTCCAGATCGAGAGGATTTCATGGCACCGCAGACACGGCCCACCGGCTATTCCACCGCGCAGATCGCGCTCCACTGGCTCATCGCCGCGCTGGTGACCTTCCAGCTGATCTTCGGCGAAGCCATAGTGCCCGCCTATCGCGCCGTCCGGCGCGGTACCGAAGCCACCGCCGCCGAGCTCTCGGCCGCGAACCTCCATGTCTATGTCGGGCTCGCGGTCCTGGCGCTCGCGGTCCTGCGGTTCGCAATCCGGATGCGCCACGGGGTTCCGCCGGCGCCTCCGGGGGAATCGGCCTGGCAGCGGCGGATCGCCGGGGCGGCGCATCTGGTGCTCTACGGCGTGATCTTCGCCATGCCGCTCACCGGCGCGCTGGCCTGGTTCGCCGGCGTCTCCGCGATGGGCGCGATCCACGAACTCGCCAAGCCCCTGATCATCCTCACCGTGGCGCTGCATGCCGCCGGCGCGCTGTGGCAGCATTTCGTCGCGAAGACCGATGTGCTGCTGCGGATGCTGCGCCCCGAACCGAGGCGCGGCGCCTGAGGCGGCGCCGGAGGCACCGGGGCCGCCGGATTTCCCCCGGCAAACGCCCCGAACTGCGTTTTCCAAGCTGCGGCCGGCAAATCCCCGTGATAACATGGGGCTGCGCGGTCCGGGGGCCGCGCCAATGGAGAAGCGGGGCCGAGTGGACATCCTGATCGTCGAAGCGGACGCCGACCTCGCCGGGGTCTGGGCGGGGTTTCTCCGGCGCCATGGCGTGCGGAGCACGCTGGCCACCTCCGCGGCGGAGGCCTATGCCGCGCTGCGCAGCCGCAGCTACGGCGCGGTGGTGCTCGACATGGAGTTGCCGGCCGGCGCGGCCTTCGAGGTGGCGGATTTCGCGACCTACCGCGACCCCGGCGTGCCCATCATCGCGGTGACCGCCGAGAGCTTCTTTTCCGACAGCACGATCTTCGAGCTGATCCCGAACGCGCGCGCGCTGATGCGTGCGCCCCTGAAACTCGACGACATGGCCGCGCTCGTGGAGCATTACGGCGGGCGCCATCTCACCAGGCAGCGCGCCCGTGCCTCGGGCACGTGACCTTCCGCCCCGCGGTGGTGCGGATGCCCGGAATTTCCCGCTCCGGCTGGTCTGAGGGTCCGGGACAGCGCGCGTGGGCCGGAGGCGTGTTTCGCCTCCGGCCCGGCCGCGGGGGGGCGGCCCTCCAGCGCCAGTCCGGCCAGTCCGGGCGCAGGAGACGTCCCGCTACGTCAGCGCTTCGTCGAAGAGATGTGCCAGTGCCGGGTCGAAGGACAATCCGATCTCCGATCCCGGCTGAAGCACGCGGTCCTCGGCGATCGCCGCGATCACCTGGCTTCCGTCCCGCAAGGTGACGTCCACGACCGTCTCGCTTCCCAGCCGTTCGGTCAGGGCCACGGTGCCGTGCAGCATGCCCTGGTCCGGTGCGGTGGGTTGTATGTACTGGGGCCGGATCCCCAGGGTCGCCTTGCCGCCCTTGACGATCGGTCGCCCCTTGGTCCCGACCGAGATCGGGTCGAGCGAGCCATTGGCGATGGTCGCGCCCTCGGCGCCCAGGTCGCGCACGTCCACGGTCATGAAGTTCATCGACGGCGCCCCGAGAAAGCCCGCGACGAAGAGGTTCGCGGGATTGTGGTAGAGCTCCATCGGCGAGCCGATCTGCATGACCTCGCCGCCGCGCAGGACGACGATCTTGTCGGCCAGGGTCATGGCCTCCACCTGGTCGTGGGTCACGTAGATCATCGAGGCGTTGAGCGACTGGTGGAGCTTGCCGATCTCCATCCGCATGTCCATGCGCAGCGCCGCGTCGAGGTTCGACAGCGGCTCGTCGAAGAGGAACACGGCGGGGTCGCGCACGATGGCGCGGCCGATGGCGACGCGCTGGCGCTGCCCGCCCGACAGCTGCGAGGGGCGCCGGTCGAGCAGGTGTTCCATCTGCAGGATGCGGGCGGCCTCGGCCACCTTCCGCTCCTTCTCGGCCTTGGGCGTGCCGCTGAGCGTCAGGCCGAAGGCCACGTTCTCGCGCACCGTCATATGCGGGAAGATGGCGTAGGACTGGAACACCATGGCGATGCCGCGTTCCTTCGGGGGCAGGTCGTTGACGACACGGCCGCCGATCTCCAGCGTGCCCGACGAGATGTCCTCCAGCCCGGCGATCATCCGCAGCAGGGTCGACTTGCCGCAGCCCGAGGGGCCGACGAAGACGACGAACTCGCCCTCGTCGATGTCGATGTTCACCCCCTTGATGACCTGGACCTCGCCGTAGTTCTTGCGAACGTCCTTCAATCTTATGGTTGCCATTGCGCTTCCTCCTCACTCGGCCGCAAGCTGCGCGCCCTGGACGCGGAGCATTCCGTCCGCATCGATTTCCACCGGGTCGGGATTCGTGACCTCGCCCACGAAATGGCCCGCCGGGTGATCGGCGAAACCGATGATCTTCAGCCCCGCATCCGTCTTCAGGATGCGCGCGGCATAGCGACGGCAGGGCAGCGCGCCGTCGAGGAAATGCCCCGGGGCGATCCGCCACGGCCCGCGGGGGCTCTCCCCGATCAGATAATGCGAGCCGGAGACCGGGCCGCCGGGATGGGTCTCCGCCTGGTCCTTCGAGAAATGCTCGGCGGCGGTGCAGAACAGGCAATACCACCGGCCGCCCTGCTCGAAGACCTGCGGCACCTCCAGCTGGCCGTAGCCGCCGACGAAGACCGGCGGCTCAAGGACCCAGTCAAAGAGGTCGGGCGAGGTCGCGAAGCCGATGGCGCCGCCGGCATTGGGCTCCATCACCCCCGCGGCGCGGGCGGTGAAGAACATCAGCCAGCCGTCGCCGTCGGGATCGGCCATGACCCAGGGATCGCGCATCGCCCGGTCGTGCCACAAGCCGTCCTCGAAGGAGGCCTCGTAGCTGGCGGCATGGGGGCCGGCCAGGTCGAGGCAGGGCGCCTCGCCGACCCGCTTCCAGCTGTGCATGTCGGTCGAGACCGCGTGGCCGATGCGCTGGTAGAGCCCGTCCTCCGCCTGCGAGGCGCCGGTATAGAAGAGGTGCCATGTCCCGTCCGGACCCTGCAGGACCGATCCCGTCCAGGTGGTGCAATCGTCCCAGCCCGGGCCCCCGGAGGGCTCGAGGCAGGTGCCGAGATGCGTCCAGCTGACCAGGTCGTCGCTGACCGCGTGGCCGTGGCGGGCGTTGCGGTGCCGGAGCTGCGGATCCCCGAGGCTCTTCGGAGCCTTGAGGAAGTAGCCGTGCCAGCGTTCGCCATCATGGGCGTACCAGCTGTCCCAGATCCAATGCGTGTCGAGTGCAAGAACCATGGTGCCCCCCGTCATCCCTTCACGCCGGTCGAGGCGATCGACGCGATGAAGGCGCGCTGCAACACGAGATAGAAGGCCAGCACCGGGACGGTGATCAGCGAGAGATAGGCCATGATCTCGCCCCAGGCGGTGTTGAGCTGGAAGAAGTACTGCAACCCGACCATGACCGGCCGGTAGGCCTCGTCCTGAACCACGATGAGGGGCCAGAGGTACTGGTTGTACATCACCAGGAACTTGAGGATGGCGGCGGTGGCGAGGACCGGCCCGGCCAGCGGCATGACCACCTTCAGGTAGACCTGCAGCCAGGTCGCGCCCTCGACCCGGCTGGCCTCGATCAGCTCCCGCGGCAGGTCCTTGAAGTACTGCACGAAGAGAAAGATCGTCAGGCCGTCGGCCGCCCAGGGCAGGATCTGCACCCGGTAGGTGTTGAGCCAGCCGTGCTCGATGCCCGAGAGCCCGATCCAGGGCAGCTTGGAGACCAGAAGGAGCAGCGGGATCGCGATGGTCTCGAACGGCACGATCAGCGTCGCGAGGATGATCGAGAGCACGACCGCCCGGCCGCGCCATTCGAGGAAGACGAAGGCGAATGCGGCGAGCGAGCAGACCAGGAGGCAGATCAGCACCGTCAGCCCGGTGACGAAGACGGAATTGAACACGAACAATCCCACCGGCGCCCGCTGGAAGGCATGGGTGTAGTTGCTGAGCCCGATGTCGCCGACCGGCAGGAAGGCCCGGAGGCTGCCCGTGTCGCTCAGCAATTGCTGGTCGGGCTTCAGCGAGCTGACGACCATGAAGACCAGCGGAAAGATGAAGATCACCGCGACGAGAACGAGCACGAGGTACCGGACGGCGAGGCGCAGCCCGTGGTTGTCCTGGGAAATGGTCGCCATCACGTTCTCTCCCGTGTCAGCCAGCGTTGAATGAGCGAGATGCAGAGCACGATCAGGAAGAGCAGGACCGAGATGGTCGAGCCGCCCGAGATGTCCTGCTTGCCGTAGCCGCGCTCGACCGCCTGGAACACGAGCGTCTGCGTCGAATCCAGCGGCCCGCCCTTGGTCATCACGTCGATCTGCGCGAAGAGCGCGAAGCATTGCATGGTGATGACGATCAGGATCAGCACGGCGGTGTTGCGCAGCCCGGGCCAGGTGACGAAGCGGAACCGCTGCCACTTGGTCGCGCCCTCGATATCGGCCGCCTCGTAGAGCGTCGGCGAGATCGTCTGCAGCCCGGCGAGCCAGATCACCATGTGAAAGCCCACCGCCTGCCAGATCGACATGACGATGATCGATCCCAGCGCCGTCGAGGGATTGCCGAGCCAGTCGACCGGCTGGAACATTCCGAAGGTCAGGCCCGACAGGAGGTTGTTCAGCAGCCCGTCCTGGCCGTCGTAGATGAATCGCCAGAGCAGCGAGACGACGACGATGGAGACCACCACCGGCATGTAGTAGATGCCGCGGAAGACGTTGATGCCGCGCAGCCGCTGGTTGATGAGCAGCGCCAGCCCGAGCGCCAGCGCCGCCTGGCACGGTGCCACGACCAGAACGAAGGTGAAGGTGTTGACCAGCGCCTTCATGAAGACCACGTCGCGGGCGATCACCACGCGCGCGTCGTCGCCCGAAGACCACCGGAACCATTCGCGCATGCCGCGATACTGCGGCGTGTCGTCGTTCCGCGTGACCGAGCGCAGGCTCGGATATTCGATGTTCCCGTCCTCGTCCCGCAGGACCGTGCCGTCGTCGCCCCGCTCCGGCTCCAGCGTGACCACGGCCACGCCGAGCAGGTTGCGGTAATTGTCGATCCCGACGAATTCCGTGGGATTGGGCGAGATCAGGCGCTGGTTGGTCAGCGACAGATAGAAGGCGAAGAAGAAGGGCAGGACGATGAAGGTGCCGATCAGGGCGAAGGCGGGAATCGCAAAGCCCCACCCCGCTCGGTCGGAGCGCAGCAGACTGGATGCCATTGGTAGTTCCTCCCGGAGGGTCGGGGCGTGCGTTGCCGCCCCGGCCTGGGTTGCGTCAGTTTCCGTAGCCGCTGTTGGCCTCGATATCGGCATCGATCTCGTCGGCCGCCGCATCCAGCGTGTCGGCCACGTCGGCGCCGCTGGCGATATCCGCCAGGGCCTTGAGGAAGATCTTGGCCATGACCGGATAGCCGGGCGTCACCGGCCGCAGCAGGGCCTGTTCCTTGCTGAGGTCATAGAACACGGCCATCGGCGCGCCTTCGGCATAGAGCTCGCTTTCCGCCGCGGCCGAGCTGGTGGCCGGAATGACGGCCTGCGCATTGCTGAAGGCCACTTGCCAGCGGTCCTGCAACATGAACTCGATGAACTGGTTCGCGCCCTCCGGATGGTCGGACGAGGTCGAGACGGCGAATTGCCAGGACGCCGCGCCGATCTTCGGGCCATTGCCGAAATCCGGTGCCGGCAGGAACAGCACGTCGTCTCCGAAGGCCTTCACGGCGTTTGCCGCGGCCCAGTTTCCGTTCCAGCTCATCGCGTATTTGCCGTCGATCAGACCGGAATCCCGATCCGCCGGGTCCTGGCTGGTTCCGGGCGCCAGTTCGCGGTCGAACAGCGACTGCCACCACTCGCCGAATTCGATGCCGGCATCGCCGTTCAGCACGCCGTCCGCTTCCAGATAGGTGCTGCGGTCGATCAGATCACCGCCGAAGCTCTGCAGGAAGGGGGCGAAGGCATAGGGGTACCATTCGTCCGCGCTCCAGGCCATGCCGAGGTCCAGCGGATAGTCGAATTCGCCGCCTTCCTTGATCGCCTCCAGCGCGGCGTCGAGCTCGTCGCGGGTCCAGGGCTCAGCGAGGGTCGGGATGCGGATGCCGTATTTCTCAAGCACCGACCGCCGGGTGACCATGGCGACGGCGGCTTCCCACAGGCCGACCGAATAGATGTCGTCCTTCCAGCGGCCGATGGCCGTCGGCAGGAAGTTCTCGATCGCGCTTTGGTCGATTTCCAGTGGCTGGATGTAGCCGGCCCATGCCCAGCTCGGCATCACCGGGCCGTCCACGTCGATGATGTCGGGCAGGTTGCCCGCCAGCGCGCCGGCGATGACGGTGTCGTTGTAGGCGCCGGCCGGGAAGCTCTGCACGACCACCGACCAGTCGGACTGGCTGGCGTTGAACTCCTCGACGATCTGGTCGAGCACGGCGCTTTCTTCCGGGTTGCCCGCGCCGTGATACCACATGGTCAGTTCGGTCTGGGCGAAGGCCTGCGCCCCCCAGATCGCACCCAATGCGGTGGTGGCGAGTGCGGTCAGACGTATGTTCATGCCGGGTTCCTCCCTCTCATTGGCAATTCGGTTATGCGGTTCGCGGGGCCGGGCCGGACGCTGTCGCGCCAGACCGCGGGGCCGCCGACCAGAACCGGTGCTTCCGGCGCGGCACTGCCGTCCCGGACCATGGATGTGAGCAGTCGCGCGGCCCGGACACCCATGGCGGCATAGGGCAGCTTCACCGTGGTCAGTTGCGGATAGAGCGTCTCGGTGATCAGCGTGTGATCGTCGTAGCCCGCAACCGAGATGTCGTCGGGCAGCGTCAGGCCGCGGGACCGCAGCATGCCATAGGCGCGCAAGGCCATGCGGTCGTTGCCGAGGCAGAGAACCGTCGGCGGATCCTCGATCGTCAGCACCCGGTCGAGCGCGTCCCAGAGCAGCT
>NZ_DAIUBO010000124.1:0-11122 GCF_036846665.1 Amaricoccus sp.
GGTCGAGGTCATCGGCGGGATCCTCGCCGGCTCGCTGGCGCTGGTGGCCGACGCCGGCCACATGATGACCGACTTCGCCGCGCTGTCGATGGCCTGGCTCGCCTTCCGCGTCGCCCGCCGCCCCGCGGACGCACGGCGCACCTATGGCTTCGACCGGCTCTCGGTGCTGGCGGCCTTCGTGAACGGACTGGCCCTGTTCGCCATCGCCTTCTGGATCCTGGTCGAGGCGATCCGAAGGCTCGCCGAGCCACAACCGGTCGCCGGCGGGCTGATGCTGGCGGTGGCCGCGGCCGGTCTCCTGGTCAATGTCGCGGCGTTCTGGATCCTCTCGCGCGGCGACCGCGGCAATCTCAACCTGCGCGCGGCGCTGCTGCATGTCGCGGGCGACCTCCTGGGATCCGTGGCGGCGATCCTGGCGGCGCTGGTGATCCTCGGCACCGGCTGGACGCCGATCGACCCGATCCTCTCGGTCCTCGTCGCCTTCCTGATCCTCTACTCGGCCTGGAACGTCGTGCGCGAGAGCGCGCATATCCTGCTCGAAGGCGCGCCGCCGGGCGCCGATCCCGACGGCATCGCCGAGGATCTGCGCGCTTCGGTGCCGGAAGTGATCGAGGTGCGCCACCTCCACGCCTGGTCGATCAGCGAGTCCCGACCGATGGTCACGCTCGAGGCGCTGATAGCGGCGGAAGCCGATCCCGAAGCCGTGCGGCGGGCGATCAAGTCTAGGCTCGCCGAGCAGTTCGGCTTCGACCACGTGACGGTGGAGGTGCAGGACGAGCGCGCCGCCGATGCAGCGAGGTTGCCGGCAGGCTGTTCCGGGCCTATCTAGGCGTCTTCGCCGACGGAACCCCGAAGCCATGCCGATCAAGATCCCCGCGACGCTGCCTGCCCATGACGTGCTCCGGCGCGAGGGCGTGATGGTGATGTCCGAGGAGACGGCGCTGCGCCAGGACATCCGCCCGCTGCAGATCGGGCTTCTCAACCTGATGCCCAAGAAGGTGCAGACCGAGACGCAGTTCGCCCGCATGATCGGCGCGACGCCGCTGCAGATCGAGCTGACGCTGATCCGCATGTCCGAGCATCAGTCGCGCAACACTTCCGCCGCGCATCTCGAGACCTTCTACGAGCCCTTCGCCACGGCGCGCGAACGCAAGTTCGACGGGCTGATCATCACGGGGGCGCCGATCGAGCATCTGGAATTCGAGGCGGTGGACTACTGGCCTGAGCTCCGCGAGGTCTTCGACTGGACCCGGACCAACGTGCATCGGACCATGGGCATCTGCTGGGGCGGAATGGCGTTGCTCCACCATTTCCACGGCGTGCCCAAGCACCTGCTGCCCGCCAAGGCCTTCGGCTGCTTCCGCCATGCCGCGGTGGAGCCGGCCTCGCCCTTCCTGCAGGGGTTCTCCGACAGCCTCATGGTTCCCGTCAGCCGCTGGACCGAGGTGCGGTCCGAGGACGTGCGCCTGCACCCCGAGCTGCGGATCCTGCTCGATTCCCCCGATGTCGGGCCATGCCTCATCGAGGACACGCCCAATCGGGCCCTCTACATGTTCAACCATCTCGAATACGATTCGACCACGTTGAAGGAAGAATACGACCGCGACCTGATGTCGGGCGGCCCGATCGCCATGCCGGTCAACTACTTCCCCGACAACGATCCCGCCCGCGCGCCGGAGAACCGCTGGCGCAGCCACGGCCAGCTTCTCTACGGGAATTGGATCAACGAGATCTACCAGACCACGCCCTTCGACACCGCGGACATCGGATCCTGAGCGGCCCGATCCTCGCGGCGGCGGTTCACCCGGCCGAGCGCGTTCGGGATTGCGCCGGATCCGGCGGCGCTCCCGGCCCCTGCCGGACCCGCTCGCCCGCCGCCGACCCGGAATCGGCCGGCACGCTGCCGCCTAGCCCCCCGCCGGCCGCGGCGATCTCCCTCGCCGCACCCGATACCGTGAGGCGGGCGAGCCTGTCCCGGTCGACGACGAGGCCGGCCGCGCGCTCGGGCTGGCGGGTCAGGATCCGACCGACCTCCCGGGCGACCATCCGCCGCAGTACCTTGGTCTTGCGGTCGAGCCCCGCCTCCCGCGACCTGAGCCAGGCGACCGGCCCCGCGAGCCGCCCGAATTCGGAGATGAGCGCTTCGGCCTCGAGCACCGCGGATTGCTCGCGCTCATACCAGACCATCAGGTATTTCAACATTGACTGCCCCCTCGTTTATTTTGTTTTCTTGATTCTATTCCCATAGCGGTACTTCACAAAACGCGACCTCGCATTTCCCGGCATACCGGCGGAAATCCGCCGAGAACCGCCCTGCACCCCGACCGCGCCGCGACCGGCCACGGCATCGGTCGGGTGCCCTGCCTTGCGGCGGCATGCCTCCGGCCCCATCTGAGGCCCCGAGCCATTGAGAGACCTCGCCGATGCACCAGACCTACGGGTTTTCCGGCCCCATGGACGGCCTTCCCGATCCCGACCGCGACCGCCAGTTCTACGAAGGCGTGCAGTCCCGACGGCTGGCGGCCTGGTTCGTGGATCTCTTCGTGATCCTGCTGGCGGGCGTGCCGGTCGCTCTCGTCTTCGGGCTCGCGACCTTCGGCTTCGGCTTCGCGCTCTTTCCCCTCGTGGTCGCCGGGGTCGGCTTCGTCTACCGGACCCTGACAATCGCCGGACGCTCGGCGACCTGGGGCATGCGGGTGATGGGCATCGAGCTTCGGCGCCACGACGGGACGCGCTTCGACCTCGCCACGGCGGCGCTGCACACGGCGATCTATTCCGTCGCCTTCAGCGTGGTGATCCTCCAGGCCATCAGCTGCATCTCCATGCTGAGCACCCGCTACGGCCAGGGCCTGCCGGACATCATCCTTCGCACCACCGCGATCAACCGCCCCGCCGACTGACGGCGGCGCCATCCGTTCACCTCTGGAAGAGAATCCGGTTGCCCGAGCGCGGCGGCTGTAGTTAGCATTCCATTAGCCAAGAGGAGGATGCCGTCGGGGCCGCACATGCGCCACAGCCTGCCGCAGCAGCATCAATTCTACGTCACGGCCCCGCAACCCTGCCCGTATCTGCCGGGCAAGGTGGAGCGCAAGCTGTTCACCGCGCTGCAGGGCGAGGGCGCAGGGCATCTCAACGACGTGCTGTCCCATCAGGGCTTCCGGCGGTCGCAGAACGTGCTCTACCGCCCGTCCTGCGCCGGCTGCTCGGCCTGTCTCTCGGCGCGCATCGTCGTGGCCGATTTCCGGCCCTCCCGCGGGCAGAGGCGCATCCTCAAGCGCAACGCCGGTCTCGAACGGATCGTGCGCAGCCCCTGGGCGACCGAAGAGCAATACGACCTCTTCCGGACCTATCTCGACGCCCGCCACGCCACCGGCGGCATGGCCGACATGGACATGTCCGAATTCGCCGCGATGATCGAGGAGACGCCGGTGCGCAGCCGGGTGGTGGAATATCACCGCCCCGCCGCCGGGATGCGCCGGGGCGAACTGGTGGCGGTCTGCCTCACCGACCTGCTGAGCGACGGCGTCTCGATGGTCTATTCCTTCTTCGACCCCGCGCTGGAGCAGGACAGCCTGGGCGTGCAGGTCATCCTCGATCACATCGCCGTCGCGCGCGAGGCCGGGCTGCCTTACGTCTATCTCGGCTACTGGGTGCCGGGCAGCGCCAAGATGGACTACAAGGCCCGGTTCAAGCCGCTCGAGATCTTCGCCGACGGGCGCTGGACCCTGCTCTCCGACACCGACCAGGCGGAAGCCGCCCGGCGTGCGCATCGCCCGGCGATCAGCGAACAGGTCGCCGCGATCGAGCTTCCGGCGACGAAATAGCGCCGGCGCCGATCGGGAACCCCGCCGCAGCCGGCGCATTCTTGCTATCGGTGGCACCAACCCCTAGGACTCCAACCATATCGCATTGGCCCGACGGCCATTTCGTCGGGGCCCAGACCCACAAGGAGCATGCATGGAACGTCGTCAGTTTCTCGGGGCTGCGGCCCTCACCGCGGCGGGCGGCGCGCTCGCCGCACCGGCGATCGCGCAGGAGCGCACCACCTGGCGCATGGTCACCACCTGGCCGAAGAACTTCCCCGGCCTCGGCGTCGGCGCCCAGCGCCTCGCGGACCGCATCACCACCATGTCGGACGGCCGCCTGACGATCGAGGTCTATTCCGCCGGTGAACTGGTGCCGCCGCTCGGCGCCTTCGATGCGGTCATCGAGGGCTCGGCGGAGATGAGCCACGGCGCGGCCTATTACTGGCAGAACAAGTCACCCGCGACGGCCTTCTTCACCGGCGTTCCCTACGGCATGACCTCGCGCGAGCTCGCCTCCTGGATCCGCTACATGGGCGGGCAGGAGCTCTGGGACGAGGTCTACGACCAGTTCGGCGTCAGGGGCTTCATCAACGGCGACACCGGCACCCAGGCCGGCGGCTGGTTCCGCGACGAGCTCACCGGGCTCTCCGACCTCCAGGGACTGAAGTTCCGCACGCCCGGCCTCGGCGGCAAGGTCTGGGAGAAGATGGGCGCGACGGTCGTCAACATGGCGGGCGGCGAAATCTTCGCGGCCCTGCAATCGGGCGCGCTCGACGCCGCGGAATTCGTCGGCCCCTACAACGACCTCGCGCTCGGCTTCTACCAGATCGCCAAGAACTACTATCTCTCGAGCTTCACCGAGCCGGGGCTCGCGACCGAGCTCGCGGTCAACAAGGCCAAGCTCGCCGCCCTGCCCGCCGATCTCCAGATGATCGTCGAGATCGCCTGCCAGGCGGAATACGATCAGGTCGCCTGCGATTTCTACGCGAACGATCCGCGGTCGCTGGCCATCCTGGTCGACGAGCACGGGGTCAAGACGCATCAGTTCCCCGAGGAGATCCTCGAGGCCGGCGCCAAGGCTTCGGCCGAGATCTTCGCCGAGCTGCGCGCCTCCGACGATGCCCTGACCCAGAAGGTGACCGAGAACTATCTCGCGGCGCTGAACCTGCTGCGGACCCGCACGCAGAACACCGACACGCCGTTCCTGCTGGCGCGCGAGAAATACTTCAGCGTCAGCTGAGGGTCACGACCGCGTCCGCAGGACAGATCGCAGCCGCAGCGTCAGCACCAGGCTGACCGCTGCCGCCGCCAGCATCCAGACGAGATCGCCGCTCACCGCGGCGATCTCGACGATGTCCCGGCTGAAGGCATAGCCGAGCCCGAAATAGAGACCGACCCAAACGATCTCGCCGGCGACATCGAAGACCGTGAACCGGCGCCAGGACATGGCGGTCATGCCGCCCACGAGGTTCACCGCGGGCCCGATCGGCGCCAGCAGCCAGCGCGTGAAGAAGACCGCAGCGCCCCCGAAACGGCCGATCAGCTGCCGCGCCCGCGCGAGCGCCCCGGACATCCCGCGCCTTTCGGCGAGGCCCGCCGCGCGCTCGGTGCCGGCCGCCCCGAGCCAGTATCCCGCCTGATCCCCGAGCAGCGCACCGGCGAGCCCCGCCGCGATCGCCGCCGCCGGGACCAGATCGCCGCTCGCCGAGAACGACCCCGCCGCGAGCAGCGCGAGCGATCCCGGCACCGGCAGACCGAGGCATCCGGCAAAGGTCACGAGAAAGACCACGGCGAGGCCGTAGACCGGCACGAGACCTAGGACCGCTTCGATCAAGGCCGGTCCGGAACCACGGGCTGCTCCGTCCGTCCCGCGCGCTCCTCGGCGATCACCGCGAGCAGGGTCACCTCGACCTCGGCGAGCGGCATCCCGTTTCGGGCCGCGATCTCGTCGAGGGTCAGGCGCGGCCGCTGGTCCGGATCGAGGCCGAGGGCCTCGGCGAGGCGCAGCCGGTCCACGTCATAGGAATGCGCGACGTAGCCGACCGTCATCCAGCCGGCCAGCGTGGCGTCGCGGTGCCCGGCCCAGTAGAGCGTCGAGATTGTCAGGCGGATGGCGAAGAAGAGCGTGACGAGGCAGGCAGCCACGAGCGCGAGCACCAGCCCGCGATGCCGCCGCCAGAGAAGGATCAGCCAGTCGAACATTCGATCACGCGCTCCCGCAGAGGCAGGTTCAGGATGCCCCGCGATCGGGCCGAAGCCGGGCGGCTACCGTCCACGCTCCCTGCCCGCTTCGCAGAACGATCGCGGCCACCTCAATCGTAGAGCACGGACGGCAGCCAGGTCACCATCCCCGGAAAGGCGATGAGAATGGCGATCACGAGGATCTGCAATGCGACGAAGGGCATGGCGCCCCGATAGATGTCGCCCGTGGTCACGCTCGCCGGGGCGACGCTGCGCAGGTAGAAGAGCGAGAAGCCGAAGGGCGGCGTGAGAAAGCTCGTCTGCAGATTGACCGCGACGATGACGCCGAGCCAGACCGGATCGACATCCATCATCAGGAGCACCGGCGCGGTGATCGGGATGATCACGAAGATGATCTCGAAGGTGTCGAGGATGAACCCCAGCACGAACATCAGCGCCATCACGAAGACGATCGCGCCGATCTTCTCCCCCGGCAGGCCGGTGATGAACTCGGCCACGAGCTTGTCCCCGCCGAGCATCCGGAACACCAGGCTGAAGACCGAGGCGCCGATCAGGATGACGAAGATCATCGAGGTCGTGGTGGCGGTCGCCTCCATCACCGACCGCAGGTTCGGCCAGTTGAACCGGCCGCGCAGCGCGGCGAGCGCCATCGCCCCCACCGCGCCGACTGAGGCCGATTCCGTGGGCGTCGCGATCCCGGCGAGGATCGAGCCGAGCACCGCGACGATCAGGGCCAGCGTGGGCAGCATGGTGACCAGCACGTCGCGGCGCAGCCCCGCCCGCTCCGCATCGGTCGAGACGAGCGCGGGACAGCTGGCCGGATCCCGCATCGCCTTCCACAGCACGAAGGCCATGTAGACCAGCACCAGCAGCAGGCCGGGGATGAAGGCGCCCGCGAAGAGATTACCGACCGAGACCACCTGCGGCGCGAAATTGCCCTTCTCCATCTGCACCTGGGCGTTCATCCCGCCGAGCATGTCCCCCATGAAGATCAGGATCGTCGAGGGCGGGATGATCTGCCCCAGGGTGCCGGAGGCGCAGATCACGCCGCTCGCGAGCCGGGGGTCGTATTTCGCCCGCAGCATGGCCGGCAGCGACAGCAGGCCCATCGTCACCACCGTCGCACCGACGATCCCGGTCGAGGCGGCAAGCAGCGCGCCAACCACGATCACCGAGAGCCCCAGCCCGCCGCGCAGCCGCCCGAAGAGCCGTCCCATGGTCACGAGGAGCTGCTCGGCGATCCCCGAGCGCTCCAGCATCATGCCCATGAAGATGAAGAGCGGCACGGCGACCAGCACCTCGTTGAGCATGATCCCGAGATAGCGCGGCGCGAGGCTCGAAAGGTTCGACGGATCGAAGGCGCCGAAGAGCCACCCCACCCCGGCGAAGACGAGCGCCACGCCGGGCAGCGTGAAGGCCACCGGGAAGCCGAGCAGCAGCACGCCGATGATGGCGACGAACATTCCCAGGCTCAGCGCCTCGCCGATCATCACCGGGTCCATGGCTCAGCCTTCGCCGCCGGAGTACCGCAGGCGGTCGGGGAGCAGCTCCTCGCTCCCGGCGAGCACGAGGACCCCGCGCAGGAACATCGCCAGCGCCTGGAGGCCGATCACCGCCACGAAGACCAGAACGAAGCTCTTGAGAATGTAGAGCCCGGGCAGGCCGCCGACATTGGCGCTGCCCTCGCGCAACGCCCAGGAACGCTCCACGTAAGGAAGGCTCCAGACGGTCAGCACCACCAGGAAGGGCGCGACGAAGACGACCGCGCCGACCATGTCGACCAGCGCCCTGCGCCGCGTCGGGGCGTCGCGATAGAAGACATCCACGCGCACGTGGCCGTCGCGCATGAGAGTATATCCGGCGATCCCCATGAACATCATGCCGTTCAGCCAGACATAGAGGTCCTGCAGCGGCACCGCGCCGAGATGGAAGACGTAGCGCAGCGTGACGACGACGAAGCAGACCAGCACGATCCCGAGCGAAAACCAGGAGAAGATCCGGCCGAGGAACCCGTTGAAGCCGCAGATGGCCCGCACGATCGCTGCTATGATCCGCATGTCTCTCCCGCCGGCCGTCGAGCGGCCATATTTTCGCGTCCGGACCCGGATTCTGCAAGTGCGAGTCGAGGGCGCCGGACGCGCGGCCCCGTTTGATGCCGAGACCCGGGCCGGAACGAACAAAAACAACCCGAACGCCCGGGATCCGGCAATCTTCGCGACATTTGAGCGGTTGACCGGGCGGCGGCGAGTACCTAAGACGGCGGCAGGGGAGATCCGATGAGACCGAAACCCATCCTCGTAGCGGACGGCGCGGACCGGCGAAGGCACTAGCCTCGACCGGATGCCGCGCCTTGGCCCCCGTTCGGGGCCATTTTTGTTTGGGGCGGTTGCCCCGGGATACCGTCGGCAGGCTGTGGCCGGCGGGAGGAAGAAGGAAGAGCGAGATGACCCGTCGCATGACCGGCGCGCAGATGGTGGTCCAGGCCCTCAGGGATCAGGGCGTCGACACCGTATTCGGCTATCCCGGCGGCGCGGTCCTGCCGATCTATGACGAGATCTTCCAGCAGAACGACATCCGCCACATCCTGGTGCGCCACGAGCAGGGCGCGGCCCATGCGGCCGAGGGCTATGCCCGCTCCACCGGCAAGCCCGGCGTCGTGCTCGTCACCTCGGGCCCCGGTGCCACCAATGCCGTCACCGGCATGACCGACGCGCTGATGGATTCCATCCCGCTCGTCATCCTCACCGGGCAGGTGCCGACCTTCCTGATCGGCAACGATGCCTTCCAGGAGGCCGATACCGTCGGCATCACCCGGCCCTGCACCAAGCACAACTGGCTGGTGAAGGATCCCGCACAGCTCTCCGAGGTCATCCACCAGGCCTTCCACGTCGCCACGAACGGCCGGCCCGGCCCGGTTCTCGTCGACATCCCCAAGGACGTGCAATTCGCCACCGCCGCCTATTCGCCCCCCGACAAGGCGCGCATCGGCCATTACCAGCCGCGCAGGAAGGGCGATCCGGCGGCGATCCTCGCGGCGGTCGAGGCGCTGGAGCGGGCCGAGCGGCCGGTGCTCTATTCGGGCGGCGGGGTGATCAACTCCGGCACCGAGGCGTCGCGGCTGCTGCGCGAGCTCGCGGATTCCACCGGCTTTCCGATCACCTCGACGCTCATGGGGCTCGGCGCCTATCCCGCTTCCGGCAAGGGCTGGATCGGCATGCTGGGGATGCACGGCACCTATCAGGCCAATTGGACGATGCATGATTGCGACTTCATGCTCTGCATCGGCGCGCGGTTCGACGACCGGATCACCGGGCGGCTCGACGCCTTCAGCCCCGGGTCGATCAAGGTCCATATCGACATCGACCCCTCCTCGATCAACAAGAACATCCATGTCGACATTCCGATCGTCGGCGACGTCGGCACGGTCCTCGCCGAGATGCTCGATCTCTGGAAGGCGCGGGGCCGCGTCACCGCCTCGGAGGCGGTCGCGAAATGGTGGCAGCAGATCGAGCGCTGGCGCGGGCGGAACTGCCTCGCCTACCGCAACTCGGACAAGGTCATCAAACCGCAATTCGCGCTGGAGCGGCTCGAGGCGGCGACACGGGACCGCGATCGCTATATCACGACCGAGGTCGGCCAGCACCAGATGTGGGCGGCGCAGTACATGGGCTTCGAGGAGCCGAACCGCTGGATGACCTCCGGCGGCCTCGGCACCATGGGCTACGGGCTGCCGGCCTCGATCGGCGTGCAGGTCGCCCATCCCGAGGCGCTGGTCATCAACGTGGCGGGCGAGGCCTCCTGGCTGATGAACATGCAGGAGATGTCGACGGCGGTGCAGTACCGGCTGCCGGTCAAGCAGTTCATCCTCAACAACGAGCGCCTCGGCATGGTCCGCCAGTGGCAGCAGCTCCTGCACGGCGAGCGCTATTCCTCGTCCTGGTCCGAGGCGCTGCCGGATTTCGTCAAGCTCGCCGAGGCCTTCGGCGCGAAGGGGATCCTCTGTTCCGATCCGGCCGATCTCGACGAGGCCATCGCCGAGATGCTCGCCTACGACGGGCCGGTGATCTTCGACTGCATGGTGGAGAAGCACGAGAACTGCTTCCCGATGATCCCGTCGGGCAAGGCGCATAACGAGATGCTGCTCGGGGAGGACGCGACCACGGACGCGATCGAATCCGGCGGCGCGGTGCTGGTTTGAGCCCCGGAGAGACGCGATGAACGCACTCAGCCTCAAGAAGGGCGCTTCCAGCCACAGCGCCTACGACCTGAAGAACCCGCTGGGCGACCGGCAGGAGACCCATACCCTCGCCGTGCTGGTAGACAACGAGGCCGGCGTGCTCGCCCGCGTCATCGGGCTCTTCTCCGGGCGCGGCTACAATATCGAGAGCCTGACCGTCGCCGAGACCGACCACGAGGGGCATCGCTCGCGCATCACGATCGTCACCACCGGCACCCCGGCGGTGATCGAGCAGATCAAGGCGCAGCTCGGCCGGCTGGTGCCGGTCCATGACGTGCACGACCTGACGGTCGAGGGCCCCGCCGTCCAGCGCGAGCTGGCGCTGGTCAAGGTCGCGGGCACCGGCGAGAAGCGGGTGGAGGCGATGCGGCTCGCGGACGTGTTCCGCGCGCGGGTGGTCGATACCACGCTCGAGAGCTTCGTCTTCGAGATCACCGGCACGCCGGAGAAGGTCGACGCGCTGATCGGGCTGATGCGCCCGCTCGGCCTGGTGGACGTCGCCCGCACCGGGGTCGCCGCGATCGCCCGGGGGGCGTGACGCGGCCCACGGGAGCGCCAAATGCGCTGTCCCCATGGGGACAGCGCGCAAGGCGCTGATATGTTTCGATAAAAGTGTTAACGCCGCATTTCGGCGGCCTTCCGTCCGACCGAGGCTGGGTGTCGGGACAGGGAAGAGGCCGCGCCCCGCGCAGCCCGCTCAAGATACCCCCGGACCGAAAAGGCGAGGCGCCGGTGGCGCCTTGTCCGGTCCGGTCGCCCGGAGGCGCGAGCCGCAGGGCGAGGGGAGTGCAGTTTCACCGTCGGTTGAGGATCGGGCCGCGCCGGCCCTGGACGGTGCGCAAAGCGCGCCGGCCCCGGGGAGGGCCGGCGCGGCCCG
>NZ_DAIUBO010000125.1:0-11002 GCF_036846665.1 Amaricoccus sp.
GGCCATCGGCATCGGCGTCAACCTCGCCGCGGCGCCCGCTGCCGCGGAGGTGGAGCCGGGGGCGACGGAGCCGGTGGACCTCCTGAGCGGGGCCGGCGTCTCGATCGCGCCGGAGGCCTTCCTCGACCTCCTGGCGCCGGCGGTCGCCCATTGGGAGCGCCGGCTCATGCAGGAGGGCTTCGCGCCCCTGCGCGCCGCCTGGCTCGCCCGTGCGGCGCGGCTCGGCGAGACGGTCACCGCACGGCTGCCCGGCCGCGAGATCGGCGGGCGCTTCGAGACCATCGACGAGAGCGGCGCGCTGGTGCTCGTCACGCCCCAGGGGCGGGTGAGCCTGCCGGCGGCCGAGATCCAGTTCGGCCATGACCCTTCGGCCGGGGAGGCGCCGCATGCTGCTCGCCATTGACGTCGGCAACACCAACACGGTCTTCGCGCTGCACGACGGCACGGAGATCGTCGCCGAATGGCGCTGCAGCACCGAGCGCGCCCGCACGGCGGACGAGTATTTCGTCTGGCTGCAGCAGCTCATGGCCAATCTCGGGCTCAGGCCGCAGGTGCGCTCGGTGGTGATCTCCTCGGTGGTGCCGCAGGTGGTGTTCAACCTGAGGATCCTCTCCGACCGCTATTTCCACACCCGCCCGCTGGTGGTCGGCAAGCCGGAGGTCAATCTCGGGCCGCCGCCGCGGGTCGATCCCACCACCCACGTCGGCGCCGACCGGCTGGTCAATACCGTCGGCGCCTTCGACCGCTACGGCGGCGACCTGATCGTGGTCGATTTCGGCACCGCCACGACCTTCGACGTGGTGGGCGAGGACGGGGCCTACGAGGGCGGGGTGATCGCGCCCGGCGTGAACCTCTCGCTCAAGGCGCTGCACGACGCCGCCGCGGCCCTGCCCTTCATCGACGTGTCCAGGCCCGAGCGCGTGGTCGGGACCAATACCGTCGCCTGCATGCAATCGGGCGTCTTCTGGGGTTATGTCGGGCTGGTCGAGGGCATCTGCGCCCGCATCCGCGCCGAGCGGGACCGGCCGATGACCGTCATCGGCACCGGCGGCCTCAGCACCCTCTTCGCCCAGGGCACGGACGTATTGCAGGTGATCGACACCAAGCTGACCATTCACGGCCTGGTGCTCATCGATCGCATGAACATGGAGTGACGCGGAAGACATGGCCAGAAAGGACCGGCTGATCTACGTCCCGCTCGGCGGCGCGGGCGAGATCGGCATGAACATGTATCTCTACGGCTTCGGGCCGAAGGACGCCGAGCGTTTCATCCTCGTGGACGTCGGCGTGACCTTTCCGGACATGGCCTCGACCCCGGGCGTCGAGCTGATCATGGCGGATCCGTCCTTCATCCAGGCCCGCGCCGACCGGCTGGAGGCGATCTTCATCACCCATGGCCACGAGGACCATGTGGGCGCGCTCGGCATCCTCTGGCCGCGGCTCAAGGCGCCGGTCTATGCGCGGCGTTTCACCGCGGCGCTGGCCAAGGGCAAGATGGAGCGCTCGGGCCATGACACCGGCGCGGTGCGGCAGGCCGACGCCTGGCCGCATGTGACCCATGCCGGTCCCTTCGCCGTGGGCTTCGTGCCGGTGTCGCATTCCATTCCCGAGGCGTCCTGCCTCGTGATCGACACGCCGGCGGGACGGATCCTGCACAGCGGCGACTTCAAGGTGGACCCGACGCCGCTGGTCGGCGAGCCCTTCGAGCCGGCGACCTTCCGGGCGATCGGGGATGCCGGCGTCAAGGCGCTGGTCTGCGATTCGACCAACGTCTTCTCCGAGCACCCCGGCCGCTCGGAGGCCTCGCTCGCGGCACCGATCACCGCGCTGGTGCGCGGCGCCGAGGGGCTGGTCGCGGCGACCACCTTCGCCTCCAACGTCGCGCGGCTGAAGACGCTGGCGCAGGCGGGCAAGGCGGCGGGGCGCGAGGTGGTGGTGCTCGGCCGGGCGATGAACACGATGCTCAGGACCGCCCATGCCGCGGAGGTGCTGGCGGACTTCCCCAAGACCATCGACCCGCTCGACGCCGACGGCATTCCGCGCGACCGGCTCATGCTGCTCGCGACCGGCAGCCAGGGCGAGCGCCGCGCCGCCACGGCCCAGCTCGCCGCGGGCAAGTACATGGGCTTCGAGCTGAAGAAGGGCGACACCTTCCTCTTCTCCTCCAAGACCATCCCCGGCAACGAGGTGAGCGTGGCGCGCATCCTCAACCAGCTGAGCGAGAAGGGCGTGCGCGCCATCGACGACAGCGACGGGCGCTACCACGTCTCGGGCCATCCGAACCGGCCGGATCTGGAGGCGATGCACGACCTGGTGCGGGCGAGGGCCATCGTGCCGATGCATGGCGAGCACCGGCATCTGGCCGCCCATGCGGAGCTCGCCGAATCCCGCGGCACCGCGGCGGTGGTGGCGCCAAACGGCACCATGCTCGACCTCGCCGGCGAGGCGCCCGCGGTGGTGGAGCGGATCGAGACTGGGCGGCTCTATCTCGACGGCTCGGAACTGATCGGCGCGACCGACGGCGTGGTGCGCGACCGCATCCGCATGGCGATCCGCGGCCATGTGGCGGTCAGCGTGGTGATCGACGAGGACGGGCGGCCGCTCGGCGACGTCTGGGTCCAGGCCACCGGCCTTCCCGACGACCCGCGGCTGCGCGACGGGATCGAGGGCACGCTGGAGGCCGAGATCGGCAGGGTGCTCGCCCGCGCCCGCAAGGCGGAGATCGCCGACGACGACGCGCTGGAGGAGCTGATCCTGCGCAGCTGCTCGAAAACCTGCGACGACGCGATCGGCAAGAAGCCGGTCTGCAGCGTGATGATCAGCCGGCTCGAGGCCTGAGGGCAGGGTCAGCACCGGGGGTCAGGCGCAAGGTCCCGTCTTGAATCGACCAAGGGTTGATGAGACCATCTCTCCGGAGGTGCGCCCTGGAGAACAAGGTCCGGTCCCGGGATCTGGTCGGAAGCCTTCTCGACGTATCGGTCAGCCCGGAACGTCTGAGGGATCTGATCGCATTGTGGGACGAGCGGATCTTCGATTCCGGTCCGGATCGGGTCATCTGGCTGACCGGCGCCGCCGGTTCGGAATTCGCGCGCCAGGTGGCCGGTGCCGTACGGATCCTGGAGAGCCTCCGGGCGGCGGAGCGGCAACAGTTCAGCGAGACGCTGTCGTCGATTTCCGGCGCGTCGATGGTGCTCACGCAGGACGGGGAGGTGATCGCGGCCAACGATGCCGCGCGCGCCGCCTTCGGGCTGACGCCCGGCGACACGATCCGATCCATGCCGCTCGACGTCGCGACCTGCGCCGAATTTGTGCAGCGGATCGCCGAGGTCGCGGGGGCGGGCGCCGTCCGGGAGGTTGTCGTGCGGCTGCGGCCGGAGGGCCCCGATCGGGTCATTCAGGTCCATCTCAGGGCCCTTCAGGGCGGGAGGGCGCGACCGCTCGTTCTGGCGGTCACCAGCGAGCAGGCCTGGTCCGGGGATATCTCGCGCCTGCTGGTCCGGGTGTTCGATCTGGCCCCTGCCGAGGTCGAGGTGCTGCGCCTCCTGACGGGAGGCTCCACCGTCACGGGCATCGCCGAGGCCACCGGGCGGAGCCGGGGCACCATTCGCGCGCAGATTCACGCGATCCTCCAGAAGACCGAGACGCGGAACCAGGCGGAAGCCGTGCGGCTCGCGATGATGCTGATGGATTCGATGCGGGTGCAGACGCGGCCGCGTCCGGTTCAGCTGGCGCCCGAGCCGCACCGGCGCTTCCTACGGATGCCCGACGGACGGCGGGTCGAGGTGATGCGCTTCGGTACCCCCGGCGGGCGGCCGATACTCTGGATGCAGTCCTTCTACGGGCGCATTCGCCTGCCCCGTTCGGCCGAAAAGGACCTGGCTAGGCGGAGGCTCGAAGTGGTGTTGCCGATCCGGGCAGGCTATGGCGGTAGTGATCCGGCGCCAAAGGGGCGCAATCCGTTCGAGGTCGCGGCCGCGGACATCGGCTCCGTCATGGCGCAGCTGCGGATTTCCGACGCGCCCGTGGTCGCCCCCGACGACAGCATCCGGCTTGCGCTGATGCTGGCGAAGGCAGAGCCTGCGAGGGTGCGCCATGTCTTCGGGCTCGGGTCTTCTTTTCCGATACGGAGCGACGAGCAGTATCGTCGCCTCTTTCCGCCCGCCAGAATTTTCCGCGCCTGTGCTCGCTATCAGCCGAAGGCGCTGACTTTCCTGACTCGAGCGTTCCGGGTGGCAATGTTCGGGCATGGCGTCGAACGCTACCTTGGCGGATCATATGCAAGCTCTGCGTCCGACGCGCGCGCTTTCGCGGATCCCGAAATCGCCGAAGCGGTCGTTGCGGGCGTAACCTACATGTTCGCCGCCGGTGGTCCATCGGACGTGGCGTTTTCGGCCGAGCTTGCTTTGGTTCACCAGGACTGGCCGGAACCACTCGGCCGTCCTGCCTGTCCGGTGACGCTCATCCACGGCGAGCAGGATGGAAACTCCCCCTGCGAGACTGCGCGCGACTATTGCGCGCTCTATCCGGCCTGGCGCTACATCGGCTATCCGGACGAGGGGCAGCTTCTGGCCTATACCCGGTGGCGGGACGTCTTCGACCTGATCGAGGCATCCGGCAGCTTCGCGGGGGCAGAGCCCATCCGGATCGACACGCTCCCGACCTGAACCGGCCGCGGTCGGGACCGGAAATATTCTTGCGCCTATATCACTTGATAGATGCGGCAAGCGATCAGTGATCGCACCTTTTCTCGCGCTGGGTTGTATCGGGTTTCGGGCCTGACTGTGCCGAAGGCGTGTTGGCGGCGTTCCTGGGCTCGTCCGTTCCAGCGGTACCTGTAGCTTCGCGGCACCCGAGGGTGCCGCAATTTCGGAGGGTGGGGAATCATGGCGATCATCACGGGAGACTCTGGTGCCAATACGCTTTTGGGCGGGGCCGAGGATGACATCATCCGCGGGTTCCAGGGCAATGACAGGCTGGAGGGCCGGGCCGGCGACGACAGGCTCTACGGGGGCCATGGCAGCGACACGCTGCTCGGCGGCGGCGGCAACGACCTGCTGTTCGGCGGCTCCGGGGACGACACGCTCTACGGTGGCGACGGGGACGACATCCTGGACGGCGGCCTCGGCCGCGACGTCATGTACGGCGGCGCCGGCGCCGACGTGTTCCGCTTCGACGACCTCGACGCCGGTGACGCCACGGCGGGTCCGCGCTCGGACGTGATCGCCGACTTCGGCGTGGACGACATGATCGATCTCACCGCGGTGGACGTGCTCTTCTATCACGGCTGGGGGAGCGAGCCGGCGCGCGGCAGCTTCAGCATCTGGGAGGGCGGCGGCAATACCTACGTGAGCTGGTACACCTTCGGCACCTACCACGACATCGAGCTGACCGGCTATTCAGGGGACGTGTACAGCCAGATCAAATGGTACGAGGACGATTACACCGGTGGCACGAACACGACTGGAAGCATCGCCGCCGGACAAACCCAAACCGGCAGCTTCGAGGTCAATGGAGACAATGACTGGTTCAAGATCACGCTCACCCAAGGCGAGCGCTATACCGTCGATCTCGCCGGCGGGTCCGGCGGTTCGGTACCCCTGAATTATCCCTATCTGGCGCTGTACGATGCCGACGGCAACTGGATTACGGACGGCTACGATGACGACGAAGACGGTGACGCGCAGCTCCAGTACTATGCCTACACCTCGGGAACGTATTTCATCTCGGCGTCGAGCAATGCTACCGGGTCTTACCAGCTCGATGTGGCCGCGGAGGCGTTCAGCGACGACTACGGCAACGACGCCTCGACAGCGGGCCAGATCGCCGCGGGTGAATCCGTCACCGGCGAGATTGAACGCGAATACGACGAGGACTGGTTCGCGATCACGTTCACCTTAGGCGAGACGTACACGATCGATTTG
Source organism: Amaricoccus sp. (assembly GCF_036846665.1). NCBI lineage: Bacteria > Pseudomonadati > Pseudomonadota > Alphaproteobacteria > Rhodobacterales > Paracoccaceae > Amaricoccus > Amaricoccus sp. The sequence goes on from NZ_DAIUBO010000125.1 coordinate 5,922, forward strand.
CAGGGGCAAGACAGCGGCCTCGGAACCTTGCACGATCCCTACCTAATCCTCTATGACGCCGACGGGAACTGGGTCGATGAGAACGACGACAGCGGCTCGCTCGATTCGCAGCTGGTTCATACGGCTGCGGCGAGCGGAACCTACTATATCGTGGCCAGAGAGCTAGACGATGGAACCGGAACCTACTCGTTGAGCGTTACTGCCGGCGATGCGACGCCTGCGGACGACGCGCTTCTGATGCTCTGATTTCACTAAGCGAGTCGGCAGTGTCGGGCACTGTGGCCGGGCGCGGCGTGATGCCCGCGCACGCGGTTCGCTGACCGGTCAGCCGCGGCTCGATCATGCGGCGGAGGGTGTGGCCGGGACGGGCTCGGCCTTGGTCCGGGCGCCGCGTCGGGAAGCGGGCCGCGGCGTCTCGGCCGGCGCTGCCTCCGCGGTCTCTCCCTCGGGCTCGGAAGCGACCCGAAGCTCGCGCATCAGGAAGGCCGGGACGTGATCACCCATGCCGGGGGTGGCGGGCTCGGAGCGGCCGCCACGACCGCGGCCGCGGCGTTGCTCGGGAGCGGCCCGACCTTCGGCGGCGGGCGCCGTGGTCCTGGCGCGCTTCTCGGGCCGCTGCGGCCCGGAGCGGTTGGAACGGGACGCCTCGCGCGGCTCCTCCGCGGGTTCCGGCGGCTCGGAGGCGGTCGCCTCGGCCGCCGCGGTTTCGGGGCGGGCGAGCGGGCTTTCCATCGGCGGGATGGTCTTCTTGACCAGCTCCTCGATCTTGTCGAGATACTTGGCCTCGTGCGGCAGGCAGAGGGTGATCGACTTGCCCGAGCGCCCGGCGCGGCCGGTGCGGCCGATGCGGTGCACGTAATCCTCGGAATGGATCGGCACGTCGAAATTGAAGATGTGGCTGACATTCGGGATGTCGAGCCCGCGCGCGGCGACGTCGGAGGCGATCAGGAGCTTGAGCTCGCCGTCGCGGAAGCTGTTCAGGATCCGCGTGCGCACCGACTGGTCGAGATCGCCGTGAAGGGCGGCCGCGTCGAAGCCGTGCTTTTTCAGCGATTTGGCCACCACGTCCACGTCGACCTTGCGGTTGCAGAAGACGATGCCGTTGGTCAGCCCCTCGCCCTCGGCGCGGATCAGCCGCCGCAGAAGCTCGCGCTTCTCGCTCGCGCCGCTGTCCTTGCGCGCCGGCTTGTGGCGGCAGACGAACTGGTCGATGGTCTCCGAGGTCGTCGCCTGGCGCGCCACCTCGACCCGGACCGGGTTGTGCAGGAATTCCTGGGTGATGCGCGTGATCTCCGGCGCCATCGTCGCCGAGAAGAACAGCGTCTGCCGGGTGAAGGGCACCAGCTTGAAGATGCGCTCGATGTCGGGGATGAAGCCCATGTCGAGCATGCGGTCGGCCTCGTCGACCACCATGATCTGCACGCCGGTCAGCATCAGCTTGCCGCGCTCGAAATGATCGAGCAGCCGGCCGGGCGTGGCGATCAGCACGTCGACGCCCCGGTCGATCAGCTTGTCCTGGTCCTTGAAGCTGACGCCGCCGATCAGCAGCGCCATGGAGAGCTTCACATGGGCGGAATATTTCTCGAACTGCTCGGCCACCTGGGCGGCGAGCTCGCGGGTGGGGCAGAGCACGAGGCTGCGCGGCATGCGCGCCCGGGCGCGGCCCTTGCTCAGATGCGTGATCATCGGCAGGACGAAGGCGGCGGTCTTGCCGGTGCCCGTCTGGGCGATGCCGAGCACGTCCCGGCCCTCGAGCGCGCTCGGGATCGCCTGCTGCTGGATCGGGGTGGGGGTGGCGTAGCCGGATTCGCTCACGGCCTGCAGGACCCGCGGGTCCAGCGAGAGATCGGAAAAACTGGTCATGCTGCCTTCGTGCTGTTGACTTGCGGCGTTGCGGCCGCAGGTTCCAGCGCGGCCCGAGTCCCCGGATCGGGACTCTCGATTGTGCGCGTGACATAATACGGATCGGGAAAAAGGTCAATGACATTGCCCGGACTGCGCCCCGCAACCGCCGGCGAAGCGGATCCCCGGGCGCCTGCCCGGCCGGCGGGAGCGCCGAGATGACGGCCGGCACCGCCGATCCGGCCACCGGCTCCGCGGGCGGCGACATCAGGGTCATCCTGAACGCCGGCTCCGGCAAGCGCTCGAAAAGGGCGCAGGTCGAGGAGCTGACGGCGCTCTTCGATCGCTATCCGGGGCGTTTCTCGCTCCGGGTGGTGCACGGCGGCCGCATGATCGCGCGCGAGACGGCGCGGGCACTCGAGGCCGGCGTGCCCACCATCGTGGCGGCCGGGGGCGACGGCACGATCTGCGGCATCGCCGCAAGGCTCGCCGGCACCGGCGCCCGGCTCGGCGTGCTGCCGCTCGGGACCTTCAACTATTTCGCCCGCTCGCTCGATCTGCCCGAGGATCTGGAGGCGGCAGTGCGGGTGCTGGCCGAAGGCCACGAGCGCGCCATCCCGGTCGGCGAGGTCAACGGCCGGGTCTTTCTCAACAACGCGAGCCTGGGCGCCTATGCGGCGATCCTGTTCCGCCGGGAGCGGGTCTACCGCCGCTGGGGGCGCAGCCGGATCGCGGCCTATTGGTCGGTGCTGACCACGCTCGTCCGCTTCCGCTCCTCCCTCGACGTCGCGATCACCGTCGACGGCGCGACACGCGCCTTCCGCACGCCGCTGGTCTTCGTGGCGAAGAACGCCTTCCAGCTCGAGCTCTTCGAGCTCGAGGGCGCCGATCGCGTGCGGTCGGGCGATTTCGCGGTCTTCGTCGCCCCCGACTGCTCGCGGCTGGACCTGCTCGGCACCGCCGTCCGGCTCGCCTTCCGCAGCCTGCAGCCGTCGCGCGATTTCGAGCTGATCTGCGGTCGTGACGTCCGGGTCGAGATGCGCCGCCGGCGGCGGCTGGTGGCGCGCGACGGCGAGCGCGAGCGCATGACCGGGCCGTTCCGCTTCGCGATGCGGCCCGAGGCGCTGCGTGTCATCGTGCCCGCCGGGCCGGGCTGACGCCCGCCATGCGGCGCCTCGTCCATCTCTCCGACCTGCATTTCGGGCGCGCCCGTCCGGAATTGCTGGACCCGCTTCTGGCGGCGATCGCCGGGGCGGCGCCGGATCTGGTGGTGGTCTCGGGCGATCTCACCCAGCGCGCGCGCAACCGGCAGTTCGCCGAGGCGCGGCGGTTCCTCGACCGGCTCGACGCGCCCTGGCTGGCGATCCCGGGCAACCACGACATCCCGCTCGGCAATCTCGCCTCGCGGCTGGTCGATCCGTTCCGCCGCTACCGCCGCTGGATCGACCGCGACCTCGAGCCGCGCTTCGTGGACGCGGAGCTGGCGGTGGTCGGGATCAACACCGTCGATCCGCTCGCCTGGCAGCGCGGGCGGATCGGCCGAAGCGCCACCCGCCGCGCCGCCACTGCCCTCGCCGCCGCCGGGCTAGCCACCCGCATCGTGGTGGTGCATCACCCCTTCGAGCACCTGCCGGGCGAGCCGAAGACGCTGATGAAGCATGCGCCCCGCGGGATCGAGGCGCTGACCCGGGCCGGCGCCGATATCGTGCTCTCGGGGCATCTGCATGCCTGGCGCGCCGAGCCGGCCGCCCTGCGCATCGGCGAGGCGCGCAGCCTGCTGATCCAGGCGGGCACCGGGCTCTCCACGCGGCTGCGCGGCGAGGAGAACGATTTCAATCTCCTGACGATCCTGCCGGCTGCGGTCACGGTCGAGCGCTTCACCGCCCGCGCCGATGCCCGGAGCTTCCGGCGCGGCGGGGCGGCGGAATTCCTCCGCACCGCGGAAGGCTGGGAGCGACGGCAACCTCCGGGCGCCTGACCGACGTCGCGCGCGCCCCCGGACCATGCCTCGGGCCAGTGAAAAGGCCGCGCCCCGCGCGGCCCGCGGAGCCTTCCCCCGGACCGAGAAAGCGAGGCTCCGGTGGCGCCTTGCCCGGCCCGGTCGCCACGGGTCGATCGGGCTGGGGACACCCGGGCCGCGGGCCAAACGGGCGTCGGCTGCGAGGACCGTGGGCCGCGGGCGCAAAAAGCGCTGCCGGGGTTTCGCCGGGCGAAGCTTCGGTGTAAGAGCGGCGCGTTTTCCGGGAGTCGAGGAACATGGACCAGGTTGTCGACAAGGCGTTGCGCGGCATGACGCTGCTGAAGGTGCGCAACATCCGCCACTGGACGGACAAGACCTTCTCGTTCAACTGCGACCGGCCGGCGGGATTCCGCTTCCGCTCGGGCGAGTTCGTGATGATCGGGCTGATGGTCGAGGGCAAGCCGCTGGTGCGCGCCTATTCCATCTGCTCGCCGTCCTGGGACGAGGAGCTGGAGTTCTATTCGATCAAGGTCGCCGACGGGCCGCTGACCTCGCGGCTCCAGCATCTCCGGGAAGGCGACGAGATCGTGATGCGGCCGAAGCCGGTGGGCACGCTGGTCCATGACGCGCTCCTGCCCGGCCGCCGGCTCTTCCTCTTCTCCACGGGGACCGGGATCGCGCCCTTCGCCTCGATCATCCGCGACCCCGAGACCTACGAGAAGTTCGACCGGGTGGTGCTCACCCACACCTGCCGCGAGCTGGCGGAGCTCGGCTTCGGCAAGGATCTGATCCAGCGCATCGCCGGGGACGAGCTCCTGTCGGAGATGGTGGGCGACAAGCTGACCCTGATCTCGACGACGACGCGGGAGGCGAGCCCGCATGCGGGCCGCATGACCGACTGGATCCGCGACGGCCGCCTGGCCGAAGCGGTGGGCGGCGCCCTCGATCCGGCCACCGACCGGGTGATGATCTGCGGCTCCATGGCGATGCTGCAGGACCACAAGGCGCTCTGCGAGGCCGCCGGCTTCACCGAAGGCTCCAATTCCGAGCCCGGCCGGTTCGTGATCGAGAAGGCCTTCGTCGACTGACCGGACCGGCATTCGGGCCCGGTGGCGGGACGACATTCCCGTCGCAGGCTTGGCGCGTGACATCAACGACCCTTCCGCCTGACTGACACAGGGCTCCCCGGTCCGCATCTAGGGACAGGGAAAGGGCCGCGCCCCGCGCAGGGCCGGCGCGGCCCGATCGCCACGGGTCGATCGGGCTGGGGACACCCGGG